>NZ_NCVN01000008.1:0-55392 GCF_002096925.1 Streptococcus mitis
TCAGCAAGTACCTCAGCTTCAACGAGCGCAAGTACATCGGCTTCAACAAGCGCAAGTACTTCAGCAAGTACATCGGCAAGTACTTCAGCAAGCACATCGGCTTCAACAAGCGCAAGTACTTCAGCAAGTACGTCAGCCTCAACAAGCGCAAGTACTTCAGCAAGCACTTCAGCTAGCACGTCAGCCTCAACAAGTGCAAGTACGTCAGCAAGTACATCGGCTTCAACAAGCGCAAGTACGTCAGCAAGCACATCAGCTTCAACAAGTGCAAGTACTTCAGCAAGTACGTCAGCAAGCACTTCAGCTTCAACAAGTGCAAGTACATCAGCAAGTACGTCGGCTTCAACAAGCGCAAGTACATCAGCAAGTACATCAGCTTCAACAAGCGCAAGCACTTCAGCAAGCACTTCAGCCTCAACAAGCGCAAGTACATCAGCAAGTACGTCGGCCTCAACAAGCGCAAGTACGTCAGCAAGTACGTCGGCTTCAACAAGTGCAAGTACGTCGGCTTCAACAAGTGCAAGCACATCGGCCTCAACAAGTGCAAGTACCTCAGCAAGCACATCGGCCTCAACGAGCGCAAGTACGTCAGCAAGTACCTCAGCAAGTACTTCAGCTTCAACCAGCGCAAGCGGCTCAACATCAATGCCTCATTCGGCATCAACAAGCGCAAGTGCTTCAACATCAACGATTCATTCGACTTCAGCTAGTCAAGCTCCTCAAACTGAAACCACTAAGACACGTAAGCAATTACCAAATACTGGTGAAACTTCATCAATCTCATCTGCTCTCCTCGGAGTTGTGGCTGGTCTAACAGGATTAGGTTTAGTAGCGAAACGCCGTAAAAATGATAATGAAGAATAAGGCGTATTGGTAGATAGTTGAGAATTGGCTAATCAGTCAGGAAAAACTCCAAGAGTTGAAAAAACTTTTGGAGTTTTTCTATCTGCCAACTGTATTGGGCTGATGGGAAAGTTACAACGTGGAGAGGAGTAAGATAGTTATTCTTTTATATTAAAAATGTTGAAAGTTATAGTTACAAAGTTATTACAATGCCCCTAAAGAAATAGTATCCTTACTTATCTTAAAAAGTTAAGAAAAAGTCATAATAGAATCAGTATTTGGAAATTTTTATTCGTTTTTAAAGTTAGTAGTTATCTATGTAATTCTTTATGAAATAGTGTAAAAATGGTATAATGTATAAAGGAAATTTCTAAAAAGTCTCATTTTTAGAGTAGTTAATCATAAATAAGTTAGGGACTCAGGATAAGGGAGTATAATTGGAAGATTTAATTAGTGTAGTTATACCTGTGTATAATGTAGAAAATTATCTGGAAGAATGCATTCAAAGTGTTTTGAATCAGACTTATACGAATCTAGATGTAGTTCTGGTAAATGATGGTTCTACAGATACTTCGGGGGAAATATGTGATCGATTTTCTGAATTGGATAGCCGGATTCGTGTGTTTCATACTGAAAATAAAGGTGCAGCCTTAGCTAAAAACTTCGGTGTCGCTCAAGCACTCGGGGAGTATGTCCTTTTTGTAGATTCAGATGATATTGCTGAAAATAGAATGGTCGAAACTTTGCACAAACAAGTGGAAGAGACTGGAGCGGATATTGTAATCGGCAATTATTTTATTTATGATGAGAATGATTGCCAGTGTAAATTCTATGTTCTTGAAAGAGATTTTTGCATTGAGGAATTATCAGCTCAAGAATTAATTAATCGCCAAGCAGGGTATTGGCATTTAAATGCTTCAGCTTTTATTATGCCCATGTTTAAACTGTTCAAAAAAGACTTGCTATTGCAAGTTCCATTCACTAATGGTCGGCGTTTTGATGATGAAGCAACGATTCATAGATTGTTTATAAAAAGTCAGAAAACAATTTTTGTAAATGATAATCTTTATATCTATCGTGTTAGACAAGGCAGTATTATGACTTCGCAATTTGATATATCTTGGGTACAGGATATTTTGCAAGTATTTAGTTTAAAACTTGCGGATCTTATTCTTGCTGGTATTGATACTAGTGTTATGAGGACTCGTTTTGTGAATATTCTAAATGAATATAAATACTTATGTGAAACTTATAATCTTACAGATACTGATGAGTATAGAGAAATTTTGTTTAGATTAGATTTGTATAAGGGATAAGGAAGTAGCTATTGAAGTTACCTAGGATTGTCGTAGAAAAATTGAAGCTATATGTACCATTTATGAGTAAAAAGGGGGAAAATAAATTTGGATGTTCCGATTAACTTTCAGGGGAATTATCACCATATTGAAATATCCGAGGGAGCTTGCCTTCAGATTGCTCAGGGGGTAACCATGCGATCTTTTACAAGTTTAGAAGTTTTCATGGGGGCAATTTTATCAATGGAAGAGGGAGTCTTTTTTAATGATCATTGTTCAATTCGGTGTACGGAAAAAATCACCATTGGACGTGATACTATGTTTGGGGATGGAGTCCGAATTTTTGATTCAAATCATAAGTTTAACAACTATCATGTGTTTAAAACTGCAATGAGTAGTGCACCGATTCACATTGGACGAGATTGTTGGATAGGAGCCAATACAGTTATTCTTAGAGGAGTTACTATAGGTGATAATGTTGTTATCGGGGCGAACTGTCTGATTTATCAAGATATTCCAAGTAATTCTATTGTGACTCATAGTGAACAATTAAAGATTACATCTAAAAATATTGCAAAATTTCATGCTTTTGTTTATACTTACTCAGATCAGTTGGAAGGCTTGGAGTATTTACTGATTAGTTTACCTGAAGTTGATTTTCATGTTGCAGCACCAACGAATGTATCAGACTATTTAAGGAGTTTTGAACGATTTAAGAATTTTCAACTGTATGAGTATTGTCAATCACGAGAAGTTTCAGATCGCATTTTAGAAATGGCTGATTTCTACCTAGATATTAACCATTGGAATGAGGTTGATGATATTATCGGACGTGCTTTAGAAAGAGGAAAACCAATATTTGCCTTTGAAAATGTAGTTCATAGGAAAAATGAAGAGATACATGTATTCAGTTTGAAAGATGAAGATAAAATGGTTGCAACAATTCGTCATCAGTTAAAGGTAGATAGGAATGGAGAATAGATAATGCAGTATAATGTTGCTAAACAAAAAAAAGCCATAGTACTTGGGGCTGATGGCAATTATATGGATAAGGTGGAAACGACGATAAAGTCAGTCTGTAGTCATAATAGGGATATAAAATTTTATATCTTCAACAGTGATTTTCCTACAGAGTGGTTTCAATTGATGAATAAAAGACTATCTGTTTTAAATTCGGAGATTGTAAATATAAAAATTACAGATGATACAATCAATCATTTTAATCTTCCTACACCACATCTCAGTTCTGCAGCCTATCTTAGATATTTTATTCCTAATTTTGTTAATGAAAAGAGAGTTCTCTATCTTGATAGTGATATTGTGGTAACATCCTGTTTAACATTATTGTTTGAAAAATCCTTAGATGGTTATCCACTTGGAGCTGTTCCTGATTTACCCAATACTTATGATGGATTTAATTCAGGAGTTCTTGTTATTGATACGGATATGTGGCGTGAGGAGAATATTTCAAAAAAACTCATTGATTTGACCGTAGAACACCACGAACATGTTTATGGGGATCAAGAAATTTTAAATATGTTTTTTAAAGATAGATGGAAGCGATTTGATGTAACTTTTAACCTACAGGTTGGTGCCGATGCCCATCGATATTATATGGGAGATTATGATTGGTACGAATTATTTGAAGGTATTCCGTGTATTATTCACTATACTACAGAGAATAAACCGTGGAAACATTTTCGATTTAATCGTTTTCGAGATATCTGGTGGTTTTACTATGGTTTAAATTGGAATGATATTTTATTACGAACTCATGTTTTGAAAGAAACATTTGTAGAATTGATTTCACCACCATTGCAACATGCTAGTATTTTTACGAATACAGGAGATCTTGAGGGGATCAGTTATCTACTAGAAAAATTACCAGATGTCCAATTTCATATTGTAGCACCAACATATTTTTCGCCAAATATTATTGAATTACAAAGCTATTTAAATTGCTACATTTACCCATGTGCTGATCCTAAAATGAAGCAGGATATCATAGACAAAACAGATATTTGCTTAGATATTAATTATGGGCCAGCTATGGATCAGGTGTTACAGGAAATGGTTAGACGAGGAAAGACAATTTATTCATTTGATTGCACCAACCATTTTTTCAATGGGGAAAGCACAGTTTTTACAGTAAATGAAATAGATGAATTGATTAGAAAAATACAAAAACTAGGAGATAAGAATGCCTCAAAAAGTGATTGCTCTTGGAGCTGATGTCCATTACCTTGACAAGGTAGAAACCGTGATAAAGTCGGTTTCGGTTCATAACCACGATGTGAAATTTTATGTGTTTAATGATGATCTACCTAGTGAGTGGTTTTTATTGATGAGAAATCGTTTAAAGGTTATTGGTTCTGAGATTGTCAATGTTAAAAAGACAGAGCATAATCTCCATGATTTTCATTTACCTAGTAATATTATATCCTATGCGGCATATTTTAGATATTTCATAGCAGACGAAGTGTCAGAAGATAGGGTTTTATACCTGGATTCGGACATGATTGTCCATGATAAACTGGATGACTTATTCTCCCTAGATTTACAGGGTTATGCAATTGCAGCCGTTCAAGATCATGATATGAATGGTTTGGTATCAACTTTTAACTCAGGTATGTTATTAATTGATATTAAAAAATGGCGGGAAAATAATTCGACAAAAAGATTATTGGAGTTGACTGCCCAATACCATGAACATGTCTATGGAGATCAAGGTATTCTTAACATGTATTTTGGTGATCAGTGGTTGCATTTGGATAAAGAGTATAATTTTATGGTTGGTTTAGATCAATTTTTACATTTAAATGGAAATAGTGAATGGTATAATTCTTCTTATTATGGTCATCGTGTTCCAAAGATTATCCATTATACTACAGAATATAAACCTTGGACTCATTTGACCTTAACACGTTTTCGTAAGTTATGGTGGTTTTATTATGGATTGAATTGGAACGATGTATTGTTGGATGTAGATATTACTAAACGATCCTTTAATGAACTAGTAGGAGCTCCCTTGTACAATACTTGTATTTTTACAAATAGTGCAGCTATGGAATCATTGGTGTATCTCTTGTCTGAACTGCCAGAAGTACATTTTACTGTTTTGGCACATACAAATTTCGCTCCCTTCGTCGTTGATTTGCAATCTTATTTAAATTTGTCACTTTTCCCTAATTTTAATCGTTTTAATCTGAAGGAAACCTTGGATAAGATGGATTTTTACCTAGATATCAATCATGAAGGGGAGATTGCCAATATTATCGAAGAAGTTCATAAACGAAATAAGCCAATTTTTACTTTTGATAACACTAGTCATGATTCAAGTGGAAGAAGTCATATTTTTTCATCATCGGAACCGGAGAAGATGGTAGAAGCTATTAAAAAATATTGCGCACGATTAAGTAATTAAAAGGATTTATATGAAGGCAATTGTACTTGCTGGGGATAAACATTATCTTACCCCAATACTCACAACAATAAAGTCTATTTTGTATTATAATCAAAATGTTAAGATTTATATTCTACATCAGAATATCCCTAGCGATTGGTTCCATGAACTCAAGGTTCAAGTAGAAATGCTAGGAAGTATAGTAGAGGATATTTATATCGGTGATGTGATTAATCCTGAATGGAAAACACAAGCACACATCTCACCCATTGCTTACGCTCGATACTTAATTCCACGGTTGACTACAGAAGATAGAGTAGTCTATTTAGATAGTGACATCATTGTACATGGAGATTTGAGTCCGCTCTTTGACTTGGATTTGGGAGACTACTCTTTAGCGGCAGTAAGGGATGTTGATGGTAATGGATTTAATTCAGGGATGCTGGTCATTGATTGTCAAAAGTGGAGAGAAAAAGATGTTACTTCCTTGTTGTTTGATAAGACAGTGGAGTACATGTCTTACCTTAATCAGAATACTACAGAGGACTTCAATGGGGATCAAACCATTTTTAATTTAGTCTTCCAGAATCATTGGCTAGAGTTGGATAAGCATTATAATCTTCAAGTTGGGCATGATGTCATCGCATTCTATAGTCATTGGGATTCACATTTTGAATTGGATCAAGAACCATTGATTATCCATTATACGACCTATAGAAAACCATGGTCCACACTGATGGGCTATCGCTATCGGGATTTATGGTGGGCTTTTCGAGACGTTAGTTTCGATCAAATTGCGGACCATTACGCAGGATGTTTGACTATCAAAAGAGTTTATGACCTTCACAATGTCAATCTATTTACATTTACAGATTCACAGGATGTTCTTTATATTGATGAACTAGCCCAAGCTTTGCCTGATGTTGGGTTCCATATTGGTGCCTATACAGACATGGGTGATATTCTTCTAGCTTTAGAAAAATATCCAAATGTGTACTTGTATCCTAGTATGGTAGGGGTGGTGATTGATGAAATGATTGAGAAGTCAGATGCCTATTTGGATATTCATACGGGAAGTTCTATGGAATTCATTGTCAATCGTTATATTAGTGCAAGTAGACCAGTATTGACTTTTGATATAACCAATAAAAACCAATTGGAAAAAACAGTAGTTTCCTCTCAATCTCCACAGTCAATGATAGAAACTATTGAAGAGTTAAAGAAAGATAAAATAGCCATGAGGGCAATTGTTTTAGGAGCTAATTACCAATATGCAGATAAGGTGCTAACTACAATCAAATCAATCTGCTGTCATAATCAAGGACTTCGTTTTTATCTGATTAACAGCGATTTTCCGACAGAATGGTTTTATAATCTCAATCGTAAGTTGAAGAAGCTAGACTGTGAAATTGTTAATGCCCGTGTCAATAGTTCTCACATAAGTCAATATAAGACCAATATTCACTATGCAACATTTTTACGTTATTTTATTTCGGATTTTGTTGAGGAAGATAAGGTCTTATATCTAGACTGTGATTTGGTTGTCACAAGAGACTTAAGTCCTCTGTTTGATTTCGACTTGGGAGACTATCCATTGGCGGCAGTCAAGGATCTGGGGGCTCAAGTATATTTTAATGAGCATGGCTTCAATGCAGGTGTTTTGTTAATCAATAATCGCCTTTGGAAACAAGAAGAGGTTCGCAAACAACTGATTGAAATGACCAATGAGTTACATGACAAAGTTGCCCAAGATGATCAAAGTATTTTGAATATCTTATTTAAAGACCGCTGGTTAGCTTTAGACTTTAAATATAACTGTATTACCTTGCACACACATTTCTCGGATTATCGACCAGAGCTTGGAACTTATCCACCGATTATCCATTACCTGACAGAGAGAAAACCTTGGGGACTTTACGAGCGCTCCATTTATCGTGATGTTTGGTGGTATTATAATGCCCAAGATTGGTCGGATATGAGTCAGCCAACTCCTTGTCTTACCAAAAGTCAGGTGAGTCAATACACAGGAGTTCAACATTCAGCTTTTATTTATACATTCTCATGTGATTTGAAAAATATAGTATATTTAATTGAAAATTTGCCAAATATAAAGTTTTATATAGCTGCTCCTGTTACGGTGGCAGATAGTATTACAGCTTTGCTGGCGTATCCAAATGTTTCAGTTTTATCTGATATAGCAGGACAACCAGCTTTGGTTGATAGTATGATTGAAGGCTGTGATATCTTACTAGATATAAATGCTGATGTTGAAGTTGATGGCATTATTGGACGTTTTCAACAAGCAGGAAAACCAGTATTTGCTTTTGAAAGTGTAGCCCATGGTGAGCAAGGTCAGTTCCTCTATGACCAAGGGCGTCCTGAAGAGATGGTTCGATTTATTGAAGCCTACTGTCAAAATGGAGAGTTGCCTGTAAAAAAGCTGCAATCCTATCCAAAGGTACTGGATATCCAGCAGAGTCTTGATTATATATTGGAACACCATTCTTCCGTTATTCGTTATGGGGATGGAGAAATGGATATTATGATGGGCCATGGGATTCCTTATCAAGACTATGATGAGACATTGGCGGAACAGCTTAGAAGAATGATCCAACTAGAAAGCTCTCCTGAATTGCTGGTTTGTCTTTCTGATGTTTTTGAAGTTTTGGAACGCTACAATCCCGAAGCTGTCAACTTTTGGAAAAAGCATTTAGAAAATTATAAAGAAGCCTATCATAGATTGTGCACAGCACCTTTCTATGGTTCGACTTTTATATCTCGTCCTTATATAGACCTCAAAGATAAGTCTGCTTCGGTAGCTCACTTTGAAAAATTAAAGAAACTTTGGGATAAACGAGATATCTTAATTGTCGAAGGTGAAAACTCTCGTTCAGGAGTTGGAAATGATCTTTTTGACAATGCTCAGTCAGTTGAGCGTATTGTCTGCCCTTCTAGAAATGCCTATAGTAAAGTTCAGGACATTCAAGAAGCGATTGAAAAGCATGTGGCTGGTAAATTAGTATTCTTGATGCTTGGGCCTACAGCCAAGGTTTTAGCTTATCACTTAAGCAAAAAAGGCATACAAGCAATTGATCTAGGTCACATTGATTCCGAATATGAGTGGTTTAAGATGGGAGCAACTTCAAAAGTGAAATTCTCACATAAGCATACCGCAGAGCATAATTTTGATCAAGAAATTCAACTGCTTGATGATGAAGTTTATAATGCACAAGTTGTTGTAAGGATTTAAACAAGAAAATGAAAATTAACATTACAAATATTTATGGCATGTCTGGTCAAAGTACAGCCCTAATCGCCCAGAATGAAACCGTTAAAATTGCAAGAAAGTTAGACTTTCACGAACTTGGCTTTTACTTTTACGATATTTATAGTGATAGTCAAGGTGAGTTGAATAGCCGTTTAGATGGTGTTTTAGCTAAGCTCGGTTATGGAGATATCGTCGTCTATCAATCTCCCACATGGAATGGCAGGGAGTATGATCAGGCCTTTATCAGAAAATGTAAGATTTTAAATGCTAAAATAATCACCTTTATACATGACGTACCCCCACTTATGTTTCCATCCAATTATTACTTGATGCCGGAGTATATTGAAATGTATAACCAATCGGATTTAGTAGTTGTTCCGTCAGAAAAAATGAAGGAACGTCTGATTAAGGAAGGGTTGACAGTTCAAAAAATTATTATCCAAGGAATGTGGGATCATGTTCATGACTATCCTTTGAGACGACCAGATTTTCAGAAAAAACTATATTTTGCGGGTAGTGTGGAGCGCTTTGAACACTTATCTAATTGGGCTTATTCAATTCCTCTCGATATTTTTTCCGAGTCTAATCAAGAGAATCCTAACCCAAGAGTTTCATTTAAAGGTTGGAAAACAGATACAGAGTTGCTTCTTGCTTTGTCAGAGGGAGGCTTTGGCTTAGTATGGGGAACCAGTGAAAATCCAACTGATGAGGAAGATTACTATCGATTGAATATCTCTCATAAAGTTAGTACTTATCTTGCTGCAGGGATTCCAGTAGTAGTGCCATCCTATCTCTCAAATGCTAGTTTCATACAAGAAAAAGGCTTAGGTTATGTAGTGAACAGTTTGGAAGAAGCAAATCGTCTTGTAGAGTACACGACAGCAGAAGCTTATCAACACATGGTTGAAAATGTATATAAAGTTAGTTATATCTTAAAAGAAGGATACTTTACAAAGAAATTATTGATTGCTGCAGTGATGCAGGTTTTAGATATCTAGAATAGGGTAGTTATGAATACCCCTCATCCATTAGGATGAGGGAATGACAGTAGTGGCAAACAGTCAATTTATAGATTTAGCTATATTCATCAGAATATTTCATCACTCGAATAAGGTAGGAGAAAAAAATTGAAGATAAAATTGACATCAGTCGTCGTGAAACGTGTTATGTGGACGATTTCTTTCTTGTTTATTTATGTTCTAGGAAGTAGATTGACTCTTCCGTTTATAAACGTTAATGATGCAAATTTTTTGGGTGGAACTGTAGCTTTTTTAGCTTTTTCTACTGCTATAACAGGTGGCAATCTTCAAAGCATCTCCCTATTTTCAGTCGGACTGTCTCCATGGATGTCGGCTATGATTTTATGGCAAATGTTTAGTATGTCTAAGAAGCTTGGTTTTGGTAGCTTACCACTTGAAGTTCAAGAACGAAGAAAAATGATATTAACATTTGTCATAGCTTTAATCCAGGCATTAGCCATTACCATAAATCTTCCTATTCAGTCGGGGGAGCATTATGGAATGGTCTTGATTTTGAATGTTCTGCTCTTGATTGCGGGCACTTTTTTCTTGGTCTGGTTATCGGATCTCAATTCTCAGTTTGGTGTCGGGGGTTCTATAGTTATCTTGATGTCCAGTATGGTAGCTAGTATGCCACAAAACATAGTCAAGAGTATTAAAGAATTACAGGTTAGTTTTTTATTTGTTGTACTATTACTTATGTTTTCTCTAGTTTTTCTATATACTGCTGTCATCATGCAGAGGGCACGCTATCGTATTTTAGTGAATAAGATTATGATTCACAATCGTTTTAAACGCTATTCTTATTTTGATATTCAGTTAAATCCTGCGGGAGGGATGCCTTTTATGTATGCCATGTCCTTGGTATCAATTCCGCAGTATGTTCTAATGTTACTCCAGATTATTTTTCCAAATGTTTCTTGGATACAGAACTGGATGGGTCAATTTGCAATTGGACGGCCAATATGGCTATGTACATATATTCTGATATTGTTTGCATTGGGACTTGCTTTTTCTTTTGTCAATATGAGTGGAGAGGAAATAGCTGAAAAGATGAAAAAATCTGGAGAGTATATCTATAACATCTATCCAGGAGAAGCGACAAGTCGCTATATCAATTGGTTAATTTTGCGTTTTGCAATCATTGGTTCTACTTATACAGTTATTATGGCTGGCTTGCCAATGTTGATGGTTATATATGATCCGCGCTATATGCAACTAACGATGCTTCCAGGGTTATTCTTGATTTTTAACGGAATGGTGTTTAATATCAAAGAAGAGATTCATGCCTTGACGTTGAATGAGAACTATAGACCACTCTTAGAAATCAATTCATAATTGAGAGGAGAATATATGTATTATTTCATTCCTTTTTTGGAGCGTGACAATCAATCTTGGCAGACAAATATTGTGCCCTGGTATAAGACTCCTTATCGCTTAGAATTTGATGATATCTTGCACCAAATTCGGATTTTTAAACGCCAAGAATTAGAATCTAAAATGCTATGGTTGACTTATCATCCCCACCTGCGCTATTTGTTACACAGACAAGATTTATTGGAGTCTGATGTTTTCTCTGTTTTTGATGCTATTCAAAATATTGCAAATGAGGAGATGCACCCCTTGCAACTGAAAGATTTAACATGGGATAAAGATTGTGACTTTATCTATACTCCCTTTGTAATTGCAGTTAAACAGCAAGGGGCGCTTTATGCTGAAGTTGAATATGGCTCAGAAGGTTTTATCAGCTATATTACTTATTTTAAAGATAATAAAATTGATTTTATTTGCTATTTTGATGATCGTGGCTTTTTATCTAGCCTTATAGAGTATGAGGATCAAAAACCAGTCAACCGTTATTATTACAATGCAAAAGGACAGTGGCAATTGAGGGAGAATTTGCAAGGGGGACAGCCAATTGTAAAGGTAAACCCAGCAGTAAGCTACCGTTTTGAAAAATTAACTTATGAGAGTATAGATGAAGTTATTTGGGAATTCTTAACAACATTTTTAAATCAAGACTATCAAGTTGGAGATTCATTTGTTTTGGCAGCTCATACCAGATTTCAAAATCAATTGTTAGAAAGATTGCCAGAAGAAGCTCCCAAAATTATAAGTTTCTTTATTGAAAGAAATCAAGCAGATGATTTACAAGTTCATCGTCAGGCAATAGAACAGTCTAGATTGTTGATTAGTGATAGGAAAGATTTTCTTGAACGATTGCAAGAGACTTATCCTCAATTTATTTCTAAAATGCATCATTTACCATCTTTTGATACGCGCTTGAAGTTAGGTCTTAGTCAACGATTAAAGGAATCAAAAATTTATGTCCAAATGGATATACAGATGCAACAAGATCCACAGATCTTGTATGAAATCTTATACTTCGTCTCGAAAAATCCTTTGACTGAGGTTGTTTTTTCAGTATTTAATGCAGAAGGATATCAAATTGAAGCTTTACAGAAGCAGATCGATTCGCTCATTATGGAGCGTCTCAATCTGAAGGAACTGTTAAAGGATTCTGTGGTATCTGATGCAGAAAATACATTAGAGGAAAATACCAGAGATGATTATCGCTTTAAGATTATCAATCTAAATGATGAGATGGGCTTAATTCGAGAATTGGAGTACACTCGTTTAATTGTTGATTTAAATCCAGTCGCAAATATTTATACTCAGATTGCAGGAATTAGTGCAGGAATTCCTCAAATCAACCTACAAGAGTCAGAATATGTTACTCACTTACAAAATGGGTATATCCTGTCGGATTTATCAGAATTTAGTAAAGCTGGACACTACTTTTTAGATACCTTGGAACATTGGAATCAAGCCTTAATTTACTCAATCGATAAGATTCGACAAAATACAGGTGAACAATTTGTAGACAAGTGGGAAAAATGGTTAGAGGAGGCAAAGGGTGAGCAATAAATTACAGATTTTGCAGATAGGTAGCAGAAACTGGCGTCATTATTATGAGATTCCTGAGAATATGGACTGGCATTTCTTTTGGCCAAGATCAACGACTGCAATAAGGAAGGTCATGGCAATGGAAGGCTTAAAATCTTTTTCAGCTATTTTGGTTGAAAATCCTGAACATTTATCGGATTTGATTCCTTTGATGAAAAAGGTCACTCCTTATACTATTTTCTACCCAGATACAGCTGAGCCACAATCAAAAGATGTTCAAAATTTCTTGAAAAGAACTTGTGCTCAAGCAACAGATTTTTCAAAACCAGCAGAACTTTTACGCCTCCTATCTAAGGCCTTGTTTAGAGGGCAGTATGGAGACAAGTTGGCCCCGATTGATATGCTTGTTAATCCTGCTTTTGCGGGGGAGGTTCGTTATAATGGTTATGAACATCTAGAACTCTTAGGAAAGTATGGTGAAGACTTCCGTCCCTTAATTAGCTGGAAATATAATATTCGAGCAAGCGAGTTTAACCCAGTAGAACTCTGGCTAGAATATGAGAAAGATTGGACTTGTGATATTCGCCTTGTTGTTCGGAATATCCAAGATGGGTCCACTGCTAGTTTTGTTAAAGAACGAGTTTTTACAGTTGAGGATATGGAGACCGCCCTTGTATTGGACGATGATTTTTCCTCATTTATCAGTATTTCTCTAGAAGCGCGAGGAGCAGGACGTCTGAGAATCGGAGCTCTTCACCAGCGTTTAACACGCTACCAATTTGGCAAGTATGTTCTAGGTGGAGGCATTATACATAATAAAAAGCGTGAGGAACTTAATTACTTTTTCTATCCAGGAGACTTTAAACCGCCTTTGAATATCTACTTTTCTGGTTATCGACGAGCGGAAGGATTTGAGGGGTTTGGGATGATGAGATTTCTTGGTGCACCCTTCCTTCTTTTTCAAGATCCGAGAATAGATGGGGGAGCCTTTTACTTGGGTGATGACTACCTTGAAAATGGCGTTCGAAATGTGATTCAAGAATATCTTGATTTATTAGGATTCTCAAATAAGGAATTAATTTTCTCGGGTATATCTATGGGGACCTATGGTGCTATGTATTACAGTTCTTTCTTTGAACCTAGGGCTGTTATTGTTTCAAAACCCTTGACCAATCTTGGATTGATAGCAGAAAGAGGCAGACTTGAAGCGCCTGGGCTTTTCCCTACCGCCTTTGACATTTTACGTCACCATTCTAAAGGAGATGCTAGTTTAGCTGCCATGAGATTCTTAGATGACCGTTTTTGGGTTCCTTTTAAACAGGCGGATTTTAGTCAAACAATTTTTGGACTCTCTTATATGAAAGAGGAAGACTATGACCCGCGTGCTTATGATGATTTAGTAGAGACACTCTATCATTCTGGTGCTCGTATCATGTCAAAAGGGACTTCAGGTCGACATAACGATGATAATGACACAACTATAACTTGGTTCATGAATTTTTATAAAATGATATTAGAGAAAAATTTTGGGAGAAAGTTTTGATGGTTATCAAAAGGACTAGAGAGATTTATTGGGGAGAATTTAAAGGGGCCAGTTTAGGAGACTTGAAAGAGAATAGTTTTTTATATGGTTCAGTTGTTATTTATCATTCGCGAAATCATGTTTATTTTGAAAATGGTATGGTGAATTCTGGTACTATGATTCATGAGTGGACCTCAAGTTTTAATTTTCAAGGAAATCGTTTAACTCCAACCTTGCCTCTTTTAAAAAAGGGGCATCGTTATCGTTTGGTTAGTCAAATGACTGTTCAGCCCCAAAAAGGTTTGTATTTTAGACTCATTTTTATGGATCGTTATGATAAGCAGATTGATCAAGTGATTGAAAAGAATTTTGATTTCACCTTTATCTATCCAGAAGAAGCCTATCATTATAAAGTCCAACTGTTGAGCGCAGGATTACAATCAGTTGACTTTCATTCATTTTCAATAGAAGAGGACTATTCTAAACAAGATGTGGAATAATAGACAGTTGAGCAAGGTGAAAAAAATCTTGCATCAAATTAATCTAAAAAAAGAAGGAATTGCCTCGCTAACAGATGATGAATTAGCAGGTAAAACTCAAGAATTTAAAGAGAGATTGGCTGCTGGAGAAACTTTAGATGATCTTTTAGTGGAAGCTTTTGCAGTTGTACGTGAAGCCGATAAGCGGATACTAGGGATGTTTCCCTATGATGTACAGGTCATGGGAGGGATTGTCATCCATCAAGGGAACGTTGCGGAGATGAATACAGGTGAGGGGAAAACCCTGACTGCTACGATGCCAATCTATCTCAATTCTTTATCAGGGCAAGGTGTTATGCTAGTGACGACAAACGACTATCTTGCCAAGCGTGACGCTGAGGAGATGGGGCCAGTTTATGAATTCTTAGGTTTGACGATTCGAACTCCTTTTCCTGAAGATGATGAAGACTTAACACCTGAGGATAAGCGAGAAGTTTATAGTGCAGATATTCTTTATACTACCAACAGTGGTCTTGGCTTTGACTATTTACTCGATAATCTAGCTTCTAGTGAGGATAAAAAATATATACCAGAATTTAACTTTGTCATCATAGATGAAGTTGATGCGGTTTTACTAGACAGTGCTCAAATACCATTGGTTATTTCAGGATCACCTAGGGTACAATCCAATTTTTATAGAATTATTGACACCTTAATGACAACTCTAGTTGAAGGCCAAGATTATATCTTTAAAGAAGAGAAAAAAGAAGTTTGGCTTACTACTATGGGTGCTAGAACTGCGGAGAGCTTTCTTGGAATTGACAACCTATATTCTAAAAAACATAGCGTGCTAGCAAGACATTTGACCTTTGCTTTACGCGCTCATACTTTATTTAAGAGAGATAAAGACTATATTATTCGTAAGGGCGAGAAAGATGAAGAGCTGGTGTTAGTGGATCAAAGTACAGGCCGTTTATTAGAAATGACCAAGCTTCAGGGAGGTTTGCATCAAGCTATTGAAGCAAAGGAACAAGTCCCACTATCTGAAGAAACAAGGGCAATGGCTTCTATAACATATCAAAGTTTATTTAAGAGGTTTAAAAAGATTTCTGGTATGACTGGTACAGGAAAAGTTGCAGAGAAGGAATTTTTAGAAACCTATGGTATGTCAGTTGTGAAAATTCCAACTAACCGAAAGAACCAGCGAATTGATTATCCAGATAATCTCTATGTTACGTTACCTGAAAAAGTTTATGCCTCGCTTGATGAGATTAAGTATTACCATAAAAAAGGGAACCCTTTATTGATTTTTGTGGGTTCGGTTGAGATGTCGGAACTTTATTCTTCTCTCTTACTGCGAGAAGGAATTGCTCATAATGTTTTGAATGCTCATAATGTAGCTCGTGAAGCACAGATGATTGCAGAATCTGGTCGCATGGGAGCTGTGACAGTTGCGACTTCAATGGCTGGTCGAGGTACAGATATTAAACTTGGACCTGGAGTTGCGGAGCTTGGAGGTTTAGTGGTTATTGGTACGGAGCGCATGGAAAGTAAGCGAGTTGACTTACAGATTCGAGGGCGTTCAGGACGACAGGGAGATCCGGGCTTATCGAAATTTTTTGTATCACTGGAAGATGATGTGATTAAAAAGTTTGGTCCTTCTTGGGTCCATAAGATGTATAAGGACTATACAGTGAACAAACAGATAAGTCCTGAGCTTCTAGAAGGAAGACGCTATCGAAAATTAGTGGAAAAAGCGCAAAAAGCAAGCGATAGCTCCGCTAGATCAGCGAGAAGTCAAACATTAGAATATGCTGAGAGCATGAATATCCAGAGAGAGATGGTCTATAGTCAAAGAAACCGCTTGATTGATGGGACTGAGGATCTAGATGGTTTTGTTGTAGATGTACTAGATGAGTTCATAAAAAAGAGTTTGTTAAACGAACAATTTGAAAGCAAAGAGGAATTGTATCACTTTATCGTAAAAAATATCAGTTTTCTTTATCGTGCAGTTCCTCAAGAGCTGGATATTACGGATAAGGATGCTATCAAACGAGTTTTGGAGACAACAGTCCAAAAAAGTCTAGAAGAGAAACGAACACTTCTGGAAATTCATGACTTCTTTTCAGATTTTCAGCGTTTGGCCTTGCTAAAGGCCATTGATGATAATTGGGTTGAACAAGTAGACTATCTTCAACAATTAACTTTTGCGATTGGCGGGCAATCAGCTGCTCAAAAGAATCCTATTGTCGAGTATTATCAAGAAGCTTATCATGGATTTGAAGAGATGAAAAGGCAAGTGAAGAAGGATATGGTTCGAAACCTTCTACTGAGCAGAGTAGATATTTCTCCAAAAGGTGAAATCGTGACTCATTTTCCATAAGAGGAGAAAATATGACAATTTACAATATAAATTTAGGACTTGGTTGGGCCAGTAGCGGTGTAGAATACGCTCAAGCCTATCGTGCTGGTATTTTTAGGAAATTAAATATCCCCTCAAAGTTTATCTTTACAGATATGATTTTAGCTGATAATATTCAGCATCTGACAGCCAATATTGGTTTTGATGATGAGCAAGTTATCTGGCTTTATAATCACTTTACAGATATCAAGATTGCACCAACTAGTGTAACAGTGGCTGATGTCTTGGCTACTGTTGACGGTGTTGAAAGTCGTAGAGAAAAGAATGGCAGGGTTTTGCGTGTCTTCTTTTCTGACCAAGATAAGTTTGTCACCTGTTATTTGGTTGATGAGAACAAGGACTTGGTCCAGCATGCAGAGTATGTTTTTAAGGGGAACCTGATTCGGAAAGATTACTTCTCTTATACTCGTTATTGTAGCGAATACTTTGCTCCCAAGGACAATGTTGCAGTGCTATATCAACGGACATTCTACAATGAAGACGGAACTCCGGTCTATGATATCTTGATGAATCAAGGGAAGGAAGAAGTTTATCGTTTTAAGGATAAGATTTTCTATGGAAAGCAAGCTTTCATGCGTGCCTTTATGAAATCCTTGAATTTGAACAAGTCAGATTTGGTCATTCTGGATAGAGAGACAGGTATTGGACAGGTTGTGTTTGAGGAAGCACAAGCGGCGCATTTAGCGGTAGTCGTTCATGCGGAGCATTATAGTGAAAATGCTACAAATGAGGATTACATCCTTTGGAATAACTATTATGACTATCAGTTTACCAATGCGGATAAGGTTGATTTCTTTATCGTATCAACTGACAGACAAAATGAAGTGTTGCAGGAGCAATTTGCTAAATACACCCAGCATCAACCAAAGATTGTTACCATTCCTGTTGGTAGTATTGATGCATTAACTGAGTCAAGTCAGGGGCGTAAACCATTTTCATTGATTACTGCTTCACGTCTTGCCAAAGAAAAACATATTGACTGGTTGGTTAAGGCAGTTATTGAAGCTCGTAAGGAAATTCCTGAATTAACCTTTGATATCTATGGTAGTGGTGGAGAAGATTCTCTGCTTAGAGACATTATTGCAAATCATCAGGCTGAGGATTATATCCAACTTAAGGGACACGCAGAACTTTCGCAGATTTATAGCCAGTATGAAGTCTACTTGACGGCTTCTACCAGCGAAGGCTTTGGTTTGACCTTGATGGAAGCTGTTGGATCGGGTCTCCCCCTAATCGGTTTTGATGTACCTTATGGTAATCAGACCTTTATAGAAGATGGGCAAAATGGTTATTTGATTCCAAGTTCATCTGACCATGTAGAAGACCAAATCAAGCAAGCTTTTTCAACTAAGATTTGTCAATTGTATCAAGAAAATCGTTTGGAGGCTATGCGTGCCCATTCTTACCAAATTGCAGAAGATTTCTTAACCGAAGAAATTTTAGAAAAGTGGAAGAAAACAGTAGAGGAGGTGCTCCATGATTGAACTTTATGATCGTTATAGTCAGGAAAGTCGAGATTTACATGAAAGTCTAGTCGCTACTGGTCTTTCTCAACTTGGAGTGGTCATCGATGCAGATGGCTTTCTGCCTGATGGTCTGGTCTCTCCTTTTACTTATTATCTAGGATATGAAAAGGGAAAACCTCTTTATTTTAACCAAGTCCCTGTTCCGGTTTTTTGGGAAATTTCAGGAAATAATCAGTCTGCTCGTATTGAAGATATGGCACAGGAGAGAGCTGTCATTCATTATGCTGACGGAATGCAGGCTCGCTTGGTTAAACAGGTAGACTGGAAAGACCTAGAAGGACGAGTACGTCAGGTTGACCACTATAATCGCTTCGGAGCTTGTTTTGCTACAACGACCTATAGCGCAGATAGCGAGCCGATTATGACAGTTTACCAAGACGTCAATGGTCAGGAAGTCTTGCTGGAAAACCATGTGACGGGTGATATCTTATTGACTTTGCCTGATCAGTCTATGCGTTACTTTGCAAATAAGGTTGAATTTATCACCTTCTTTTTGCAAGATTTGGAAATAGATACCAGTCAGCTTATCTTTAATACTCTAGCGACTCCTTTCTTGGTTTCCTTCCATCATCCAGATAAATCTGGCTCAGATATCCTGGTTTGGCAGGAACCTCTCTATGATGCTATTCCAGGCAATATGCAGTTGATTTTGGAAAGCGATGATGTGCGTACTAAGAAGATTATCATTCCCAACAAGGCGACTTATGAGCGTGCTTTGGAGTTAACTGACGAGAAATACCATGATCAGTTTGTGCACTTGGGTTACCATTACCAGTTTAAACGCGATAATTTCCTAAGACGAGATGCCTTAATCTTGACTAATTCAGATCAGATTGAGCAAGTAGAAGTAATCGTAGAAGCCTTGCCTGATGTCACTTTCCGTATCGCAGCGGTGACAGAGATGTCTTCTAAGCTCTTAGACATGCTTCGCTATCCTAATGTGGTCCTTTATCAGAACGCTAGTCCACAGAAGATTCAGGAGCTGTATCAACTGTCGGATATTTACTTGGATATAAACCACAGCAATGAGTTGTTGCAGGCGGTGCGTCAGGCCTTTGAGCACAACCTCTTGATTCTTGGATTTAACCAAACGGTACACAATAGACTCTATATCGCTCCTGATCATCTATTTGAAAGTAGTGAAGTTTCTGCTTTGGTTGAGACCATTAAATTGGCCCTTTCAGATGTTGATCAAATGAATCAGGCACTTGGCAAACAAGGCCAACATGCAAATTATGTTGATTTGGTACGATATCAGGAAACCATGCAAACTGTTTTAGGAGGCTAACATGTCAGAGGAAGATTTATTTTACAAAGACGTTGAAGGTCGCATGGAAGAGTTGAAACAAAAACCCATCAAGAAGGAAAAAGAAACCCGAGGGGAAAAGATTAGTAAGACTTTTTCACTCTTACTGGGTTTGATGATTCTGATTGGTTTACTCTTTACTTTGCTGGGAATTTTGAGGTAGGGTTATGATTGAGATACTGATTGTTTTAGCTATTGTTCTCTCTCTTACCTTGATTGTATTGGTAACCATACAACCCCGTCAAAATCAATTATTCTCTATGGATGCCACCAGTAATATTGGTAAACCAAGCTACTGGCAGAGCAATACCTTGGTAAAGGTTCTCACTTTATTGGTGAGTTTGGCCTTATTCGTTTTACTATTAACCTTCATGGTGATAACTTACAAATAAAAGAAAACTTCAGATATTCACCTTTTGTGATTGGTCTGAAGTTTTCTTTTTTACTGTCCATATTTTTGGTAAAAATCAACTTTTACTTGGATGAAGGTTTTTGCTTCACGTAGGAGTTGAAGAAGTGTGGCACGGGTTTCAAATTCTTCTCTTGTCTTGGGTAGACTGCGGTTCCGAAAGACTTCCAGATAACGTTCAATTTCATCTAGCAAATCAGAAGCAGGATTGGTCTGGCTCAGTTGACCTGCAATTTTTGAAAAGAGTTGGGCCAAAATCAGGCTCTCACTGGCAGCTAGGTGACAGGTGTTGATTTGCTGGGCCATGTTTCGCAGGATGCGACTTTGTCGCTGTCTCATCTCAAAATAGTGAATATGGTAATCGGTCTGGTGAAAGAGGTGGTCAGAGTGATCCAAATAGACCAGTCTGAGGGCTTCTTCCAAAAGGGTGTCTAATTCTTCAACCAGTTGTGCTCGGTTGCGTCCATCCCCTCTGGATAAATAATATTTGAAGCGCTGGAGGATATCTTTTAACTTTTCTTCTACTAATGTGTGGTAATGCTGGATGTCCTCTTCTCGTGAAGGCATGTAGAGATTAACAAGCAAGGCAAATCCAGTACCGATAGCAAAGAGAAGGAATTCGTTGACTAGGAGTTCTGGAGAGGTTGACTCTTGCACCAAGAGATGGCTAACCAACACGCTACTTGGTGTGATGCCAATTTCCCAGCCCATCTTGTAGGCTAGAGGCACATAGAGGGCTAGATAGAGGCCAAGGCTCCAGATATGAAATCCGCTCAAGTGAAAAGCCAAAACACCGATAGCTAGAGCTAGAAGCATGGAAAAGAGTCGATTGCGGGCCAGTTTTAAGGTACTTCTACGAGTATCGGATAGGCTCAAGAGGGCGATGATTCCAGCCGAGACAGCTGAGGAGAGATTGAGAAAATAAGCAAGAAGGCAGGCAAGACAGGTAGCTAAGATGAGCTTGGTCGTACGTTGGCTAATAGACATAAGAATTTCCTAGTAAGTTAGAATAAAAGCGGAAAAGACAAGACCTGAGCAGGCTTGTCTTTATGAGTTATTTTTTACGGGCTGCTGCGTATTCGGCAACGGCAGTAAAGAGGACATCTGTTGAAGAGTTGAGAGCTGTTTCACATGAGTCCTGGATGACCCCAATCACAAATCCAACACCGACAACTTGCATGGCAATATCGTTAGAAATGCCGAAAAGGCTACAAGCAACTGGGATAAGGAGGAGGGAACCGCCAGCGATACCAGAAGCCCCACAGGCTGAGATAGCAGCTACTACACTAAGGACAAAGGCTGTCGCAAAGTCAACAGGGATGCCGAGAGTATTTACTGCAGCAAGGGTCAAAACGTTAATAGTAATCGCTGCTCCGGCCATGTTGATAGTAGAACCGAGTGGGATAGAAACCGAATAGGTATCTGGATCTAGTCCAAGGTCGTGACAAAGTTTCATGTTGACAGGGATGTTCGCCGCAGAACTACGAGTAAAGAAGGCTGTAACACCGCTGACACGCAAACATTTCCAAACGAGGGGATAAGGATTTCTCTTCATAAAGAGAAAGGCAATCAATGGATTGACAACCAGAGCGACAAAGAACATAGTTGTCACCAAGAGGGCAAGCAAGATTCCGTAGTTAGCGAGGCTTCCGATTCCCTTATCAGAGATGGTTTTGAAGACAAGACCAAGGATACCAAATGGAGCTAGGTTGATAATCCATTCGACAATCTTAGAAGTCACATCAGCTATGGTTTTCAGCAATTCTTTACTATTTTTGCTGGCTTCTCTCATAGCAATCCCGAAAACAACTGCCCAGGATAGGATACCGATGTAGTTGGCTGTGACAAGGGCATTGACTGGGTTGTCAACCAGTTTGAGCAAGAGGTTGCTGAGGACTTGTCCAATCCCATCTGGTGGAGCAATATCGGTATTAGCACTATTTAGGGTAATTTCAACAGGTACGATGAAACTTGCTAGTACAGCGATAAGTGCAGCTGCAAAGGTTCCCACCAAGTAAAGGAAGATGACCGTTTTCATATTGCTATCTTGGCCCTTTTGATGTTGGGAAAGGGCGTTAGCAACGAGGGCAAAGACTAGAATAGGTGCGATGGCTTTAAGGCCACCAACAAAGAGATCTCCAAGTAAACCAATTCCTGAAATGTTAGGAAGTGTCAGTCCTAGGGTTCCTCCAATAAGCATGCCAATCAAAATCCGTTTGATTAGGCTTGCCTTATTCCAAGCATGAATGAATTTTTTCATAACAATCTCCTTTGTTGTGTAATGTTTATGATTATAGTATAAATATGAACTAAAATCAAGAATTTTCTGTCTATTTTTGCTATTATTTTTGAATATTTATGGAGATTCATCACTTGTGAAAGTATGGTATAATAAATGAAAGGAGTTTTCTATGCAAGAATTTTTTCAAACCTACCTCAATAAGCTTGATATAACAACGATTATTGAGAATATCTTAACCAAGTTAATTTCTCTGTTATTCCTATTTTTGCTCTTTTATATAGCTAAGAAATTGCTCCATACCATGGTGCAGAGAATTGTTAAACCTTCTCTAAAAATGTCTCGTCATGATGTCGGGCGTCAGAAAACCATCTCACGTCTGTTAGAAAATGTGTTTAATTATACCCTTTATTTCTTTTTACTTTACTGCATTTTGTCGATTTTAGGTTTGCCAGTTTCTAGTTTGCTTGCTGGAGCCGGAATTGCTGGGGTGGCTATTGGGATGGGAGCCCAAGGTTTTCTGTCTGATGTCATCAATGGCTTTTTCATCCTCTTTGAACGTCAACTGGATGTGGGAGATGAGGTTGTTCTGACAAATGGTCCTATTACTGTATCGGGCAAGGTGGTTAGTGTTGGCATTCGAACAACGCAACTCAGAGGAGAAGATCAGGTTCTGCACTTCGTTCCCAATCGGAATATCACCGTCGTCAGCAATTTCTCACGCACAGACTAGACCTGTTATTTTAAGTAATTTGTGGTACAATAGAAAGAGTTTAATAAAGGAGAAAAGATGGTTTTAGAAAAGCAGTTGGGCAATGGTTGTACCTGGATAGACCTTGATGTGGATAAGATTAAAAATATGGAAGATCTTTCTGACATCTATGGATTGGACAAGGAAACCATTGAGTATGCTCTGGATAGAAATGAACGAGCTCATATGGATTATAACCGTGAAACGGAGACGGTAACCTTTATTTATAATGTTCTTGATTTAGAAAAAGACAAAGAATATTATGAAGCGATTCCCATGACCTTTATCGTCGAAAGACAACGAATGATTACCATCAGCAACCATAAGAATGCTTATGTCATTGATCAGATGTCAGCTTATCTGGATAGCCATGAGTCGCTTTCTATTTACAAGTTTCTCTTTGCTGGTTTAGAGATTATCAGTAACGCTTATTATCCTGTCATTGAAGAGATGGATAAAAGTAAGGACGAAATTAGTGCCTTGCTACGTCAAACTACAACAAAGAAAAATCTCTTCGCCCTCTCTGACTTGGAGACTGGTATGGTTTACTTGACAGCAGCAGCAAAACAAAATCGACTCCTCTTGGAACATATCCAGGGCCATGCTCTTTATCGGAGATTTAATGATGTCGAACGAGAGCAGTTTGATGATGCCATGATTGAAGCCCATCAGTTGGTGTCTATGACAGACTTGATTTCTCAAGTCTTGCAACAACTCTCAGCTTCTTACAACAACATCCTAAACAATAACTTGAATGATAGTTTGTCAATTTTGACTATTATCTCCGTCTTACTAGCAGTACTTGCGGTTATTACAGGTTTCTTCGGAATGAATGTTCCTCTACCATTTACAGAAGAGCCAAATGCTTGGATTTATATCTTAATGACTAGCTTGATTTTATGGGTGGCCTTATCTCAATGGCTGAAGAAAATTACTAGAAAATAAAAGAAAAGGAGCCAAAATGGTGATTGAAAACTACATGCCAGACTTTGCTGTGGAAGCAGTCTATGATCTGACAGTCCCAAGCCTGCAGGCGCAGGGAATCAAGGCTGTTTTGGTCGATTTAGACAATACCCTCATTGCTTGGAACAACCCTGATGGGACGCCAGAGATGAAGCAATGGCTACATGACCTTCGGGACGCGGGTATTCGCATTATCGTGGTCTCAAATAACACTAAGAAACGCGTCCAACGCGCAGTTGAGAAGTTTGGGATTGATTACGTTTATTGGGCTCTGAAGCCCTTCACATTTGGGATTGACCGTGCCATGAAGGAATTTCATTATGAGAAAAGTGAAGTGGTCATGGTCGGCGACCAGCTCATGACGGATATTCGAGCAGCCCACCGTGCAGGCATTCGCTCGATTTTAGTCAAACCCTTGGTCCAACATGACTCAATCAAAACGCAGATTAACCGAGCTCGTGAGCGTCGTGTGATGCGAAAAATCACTGAACAGTACGGACCGATTACATATAAAAAAGGAATTTAACTATGGAAGAAATTCTCTGTATTGGTTGCGGGGCAACCATTCAGACGACAGACAAGGCTGGTCTTGGTTTTACCCCCCAGTCGGCACTTGAAAAAGGTTTGGAGACTGGCGAAGTCTATTGCCAACGTTGTTTCCGTCTCCGCCACTACAATGAAATCACGGATGTCCAGTTGACGGACGATGATTTCCTCAAGCTCTTGCACGAGGTGGGAGACAGTGATGCCTTAGTGGTCAATGTCATTGATATCTTTGACTTTAATGGATCGGTCATCCCAGGCTTGCCACGCTTTGTATCGGGCAATGATGTTCTCTTGGTCGGAAATAAAAAAGATATTCTGCCCAAGTCTGTTAAACCGGGCAAGATTAGCCAGTGGCTGATGGAACGTGCCCACGAAGAAGGTCTTCGTCCAGTCGATGTGGTCCTAACTTCGGCACAAAACAAACATGCCATTAAGGAAGTCATTGACAAGATTGAACACTACCGTAAGGGGCGTGATGTCTATGTCGTTGGGGTTACCAATGTTGGAAAATCAACCCTTATCAATGCTATTATCCAAGAAATCACGGGTGATCAGAATGTCATCACGACTTCGCGCTTCCCAGGGACAACCTTGGACAAAATCGAGATTCCACTTGATGACGGTTCTTATATCTATGATACACCGGGGATTATCCACCGTCACCAGATGGCTCACTACTTGACGGCTAAAAACCTCAAGTATGTCAGCCCCAAAAAGGAAATCAAGCCTAAAACCTATCAGCTCAATCCTGAACAAACCCTGTTTCTAGGCGGTCTGGGACGCTTTGACTTCATTGCAGGTGAGAAGCAAGGTTTCACAGCCTTCTTTGACAATGAACTCAAACTCCATCGTACCAAACTTGAAGGCGCTAGTGCCTTTTACGATAAGCACGTCGGAACTCTTCTGACACCACCAAATAGTAAAGAAAAAGAAGTTTTTCCAAAACTAGTCCAGCATGTATTTAACATTAAGGAAAAGACAGATCTAGTCATCTCTGGACTCGGCTGGATCCGTGTAACAGGCACAGCCAAAGTCGCCGTCTGGGCACCAGAAGGCGTCGCAGTCGTCACACGAAAAGCAATTATTTAAAATGAAATCACTGAGCGAACAAAGTGAGCTCATAAAGAGATAGTTATTGCCGTGGTGTCTTGCCAATCATTAGATTGGCAAGGGGCACAATTGAGACCAAGGCTCAATTGTGAGGCCAGGAAATCCATTTTTCAAAGATGAGATCTTTGGAAAATTAGTTCCGACCGTCCCTCACTACCTAAAATAACTATCAAAAAATAAGGAAGAAATTATGTCATTAACATCAAAACAACGTGCCTTCCTCAACAGTCAGGCACACACCCTCAAACCCATCATCCAAATCGGGAAAAATGGACTTAACGACCAAATCAAAACCAGTGTCCGTCAGGCTCTTGACGCCCGCGAATTGATTAAAGTAACGCTCTTGCAAAACACAGATGAAAATATCCACGAAGTAGCTGAAATCTTGGAAGAAGAAATCGGTGTGGATACTGTCCAAAAGATTGGACGCATCTTAATCTTGTTTAAACAATCCAGCAAGAAAGAAAATTGCAAGATTTCTAAGAAAGTCAAAGAAATTTGACCCCCATACTCCAAACAACTGTTTTTACAGAGAAATAAAGGAGACTAGCCTATGGCAATCGAACTATTGACTCCCTTTACCAAGGTAGAGTTGGAGCCAGAAATCAAGGAGAAAAAACGCAAACAAGTCGGGATTTTAGGGGGGAATTTTAACCCTGTTCACAATGCCCATCTCATCGTTGCGGACCAAGTACGCCAGCAGTTAGGACTGGATCAAGTTTTGCTCATGCCTGAGTACCAACCTCCTCACGTAGATAAAAAGGAAACCATCCCTGAACACCATCGTCTCAAGATGCTTGAATTGGCGATTGAGGGGATTGAAGGTCTGGACATTGAAACAATCGAGCTAGAGCGCAAGGGCATTTCTTATACCTACGACACCATGAAGCTTCTAACTGAGAAGAATCCAGATACAGATTATTACTTTATCATCGGTGCCGACATGGTAGACTATCTGCCCAAGTGGTACCGAATTGATGAATTGGTTGACATGGTTCAGTTTGTAGGGGTTCAGCGCCCACGCTACAAGGCAGGGACTTCCTATCCCGTTATCTGGGTGGATGTGCCTCTCATGGATATCTCGTCTAGTATGGTGCGTGACTTCCTTGCCCAAGGACGAAAACCCAACTTTCTCCTACCTCAGCCGGTGCTAGACTACATCGAGAAGGAGGGGCTCTACTGATGGCCTATCAAGACTATATCAACTGTTCCCGTGAGGCTTTGTTGGAAAAAATGGCAGAGCTTCTACCTGAAAAACGCTTAACCCATTGCTTGGGTGTGGAGCGTGCAGCCATAGAGCTAGCAGAACGATTCGGAGTTGATGCTGAGAAAGCTGGTCTAGCAGGTCTTCTTCATGACTATGCTAAGAAGTTGTCAGATCAGGAATTTCTAGACTTGATTGACCGTTACCAGCTAGACCCTGACCTCAAAAACTGGGGCAATAATGTCTGGCATGGTATGGTTGGCATCTACAAGATTCAAGAAGATTTGGATTTGCATGATCTAGAAATCTTACGAGCTATTGAAATTCATACAGTCGGTGCTGGTCAGATGACAGATCTAGATAAAGTCATCTACGTTGCAGACTATATCGAGCATAACCGTGCCTTTCCAGGAGTGGATGTGGCGCGTGAAATTGCGAGTCTATCGCTTAATAAGGCGGTGGCCTACGAAACAGCTCGTACCGTGGAGCATCTAGCTCATCAGGGATTCCCTATCTATCCCCAAACCCTTGAAACCTATAACGCCTTTGTGCACTATTTGAAAGAGGACTAAATGAAGACGGCTTTTATAATCATTGATGTTCAGAATATTTTAGTGGAAACCGGTTTTCAGACAAATAGTCTATTGGAAAAAATTTCTTATTTACAAAACCAGGCTAGAAGCAAGAATATCGAAATTATCTATGTTCAACATATTGAGGATTTTGAAGCTCAAACATCAGAAGATTGGCAGATATCTGGACTTTTAAATCGAAAACCTAATGAAAAGGTCTTTCAGAAGAAGTATAACAGTATTTTCAAAGAAACTGGTTTAAAAGAATACTTGGATAAACAGGGGATTGAAAAATTAGTTTTATGTGGTATGCAGACAGAATATTGTGTGGATACCTCTGTCAAGGTTGCCTTTGAATATGGCTATAAGCTGATTATTCCAGAAGGTGCTGTCACAACCTTTGATGGAGATGACATTCCAGCAGAAACGATTAATGAATTTTATGAGGGCATTTGGGAGGGGCGCTTTGCAGATGTCCTAGATTACAAACATATTTTCTAGAAAGAGGACTAAATGAACGAAAAAGAATTACTAGAACTAGTCGTGAAAGCGGCTGATGAGAAACGTGCGGAGGATATCCTCGCACTTGACGTACAAGATTTGACTAGCGTGACGGATTACTTTGTTATTACTAGTTCAATGAATAGCCGTCAGTTGGACGCTATCGCTGATAACATCCGTGAAAAAGTAGCCCAAGCAGGCTTTAAAGGTAGCCATATCGAAGGCGATGCAGCTGGAGGTTGGGTCTTACTAGACCTCGGCGCTGTCGTTGTGCATGTCTTTTCAGAAGAAATGCGTGCCCACTATAACCTAGAAAAACTATGGCATGAGGCGGATTCAGTAGATTTATCTGAAGCTTTGGCCTAGTAGATGAACTCAGTTGTAGTCAACTGAGTTTATTTGCTTATTTTAGAAAATTGATGGAAAGGTAAAGAGCGAGTGGTTGTTTGCCATGGAGGCTCTTGGTATCATGTTTTATGGCAACTTATGAAACCTTTGCGGCGGTCTATGATGCGGTCATGGACGATAGTTTATACGACAAATGGACGGATTTTTCTCTGCGTCACTTGCCTAAAACCAAGGAGAGAAAGAAACTCTTGGAATTGGCTTGTGGGACAGGAATTCAATCGGTGCGCTTCTCTCAGGCTGGTTTTGACGTGACTGGACTTGACTTGAGTGGGGATATGTTGAAGATTGCTCAGAAGAGAGCTGCTTCAGCCAAACAAAAGATTGACTTTATTGAAGGTAATATGCTGGATTTGTCCAAAGCAGGTCAATATGATTTTGTCACGTGTTATTCGGACTCAATCTGCTACATGCAGGATGAGGTGGAAGTAGGGGATGTTTTTAAGGAAGTGTATAATGCCCTTAATGAAGATGGAGTTTTTATCTTTGATGTGCATTCGACCTACCAGACAGACGAAGTTTTTCCAGGCTATTCTTATCATGAAAATGTAGAAGATTTTGCCATGCTATGGGATACCTACGAGGACGCGGCGCCTCACTCTATCGTTCATGAGTTGACTTTCTTTATCAAGGAAGAGGATGGGTCCTTTAGTCGCCACGATGAAGTGCATGAGGAGCGGACTTATGAGGTCTTGACCTATGATATTTTGCTGGAACAGGCTGGTTTCAAGTCCTTCAAACTCTATGCCGACTTTGAGGACAAGGAACCAACAGAAACCAGTGCCCGTTGGTTTTTTATCGCACAGAAGTAGGAGATCACTATGACCATCACAGGTATTATAGCCGAGTTCAATCCTTTTCATAATGGGCATAAATACCTGCTAGATCAGGCTGATGGACTGAAAATCGTGGCTATGTCAGGAAATTTCATGCAACGTGGTGAGCCAGCCATTGTGGATAAGTGGACAAGGGCCCAGATGGCACTGGAAAATGGCGCAGACTTGGTAGTGGAATTGCCATTTTTAGTCAGTGTTCAAGCAGCAGATTTCTTTGGTCAAGGAGCTGTGGATATCTTAGCTCAGTTAGGGATTGATAACTTAGCCTTTGGGACGGAGGAAGTTCTGGATTACCAGAAAATCGCTGATTTATACACAGAGAAAGGTGCTGAGATGGAGGAATTTGTGGAAAATCTGTCTGATTCCCTCTCTTATCCTCAGAAAACTCAGGTCATGTGGAAGGAATTTGCTGGTCTTGATTTTTCAGGCAATACGCCCAATCATGTCCTTGCTCTTGCTTATGCCAAGGCGGTTGCGGGACGAAACATCAAACTTTATCCGATTCAGCGTCAGGGGGCTGGTTACCATTCTGTGGATAAGGATGTGGATTTTGCTTCGGCGACAGCTCTGCGTCAGCATCAGTCAGACCAAGATTTCTTAGAACGCTTTATGCCTTCTGTTGCTCTTTTTGAGCAGGCGAGTAAGGTGAGCTGGGATGACTATTTTCCTATGCTCCGCTATCAAATCTTGTCAAATCCCGACCTAACCACCATCTATCAGGTCAATCAAGAAATGGCTGTGCGCATTAAGGAAGCTATTAAGATAGCTCAGTCTGTTGACGAATTGGTCGAGTTAGTGACTACCAAACGTTATACCAAGGCGCGTGTACGACGCCTCTTGACTTATATCTTAGTGCAAGCTAGAGAAAGTGACTTGCCAGAAGCCATTCATGTTCTTGGCTTTACCGAAAAAGGCAGAAAGCATCTCAAGTCTCTGAAAGGGCAGGTCAATCTAGTCAGCCGAATTGGAAAAGAACCTTGGGATCCCATGACTCAAAATGCAGACCAGATTTACCGACTGGGTAATCCAAGTATAGCAGAGCAGAATTTCGGCAGAGTACCCATTAGAATAGAATCAAACTAAGTCTACTGAAATGTAGGCTTTTTTAAAATCTCTGCGAAACAACTATTTCTAATCAACAAAGATTTAACAATTTTATTTTAGCGATTGTGTCCTATATTCCATTTTTTATAGGAAAAGATTTTGTCAAAAATTCGTCAATCCCCTTGAAAAATCTAGCTAAATAGGGTATAATATGAATAATCATTTGTCGTAGGTTTTGTCTGAAATATTGTCCAGACAAGGCTCACAGCAGTTAAATCTTCTGAAGAAGTCAGATTTAGCTGCTCTTTTTGTGCTTTTTTTCAGGATTTTGAGTGCTTGTAACAAAGACTTAAAGATTCTGAAAATTTATCAAGAGGACACGGTGATAGGGGTTTTTAAAACCATATGACGATTAGAAAAGCCTGATTGACAAGGCTTGGAACTTATTTACAAAGGAGAATCATCTTGGCAGGACATGACGTTCAATACGGGAAACATCGTACCCGTCGTAGTTTTTCAAGAATCAAAGAAGTTCTTGACTTACCAAATTTGATTGAAATTCAAACTGACTCATTCAAAGATTTCCTAGACCATGGTCTTAAGGAAGTATTTGAAGATGTATTGCCAATTTCAAACTTCACAGACACAATGGAGTTGGAATTTGTTGGATATGAAATCAAGGAACCAAAATACACGCTAGAAGAAGCTCGTATCCACGATGCTAGCTACTCAGCACCAATTTTTGTAACCTTCCGCTTGATCAATAAAGAAACAGGCGAAATCAAAACCCAAGAAGTTTTCTTTGGTGATTTCCCAATCATGACTGAAATGGGTACTTTCATCATCAATGGTGGTGAACGTATCATCGTATCTCAGTTGGTCCGCTCACCAGGTGTTTACTTTAACGATAAAGTTGATAAAAACGGTAAAGTGGGGTACGGGTCAACTGTTATCCCTAACCGTGGAGCTTGGTTGGAACTTGAAAGCGACTCAAAAGATATTGCCTACACTCGTATCGACCGTACTCGTAAGATTCCATTTACAACATTGGTTCGTGCGCTTGGTTTCTCAGGTGATGATGAAATCTTTGATATCTTTGGTGATAGCGAATTGGTTCGCAACACTGTTGAAAAAGATATCCACAAGAATCCAATGGACTCTCGTACCGACGAAGCTTTGAAAGAAATTTACGAACGCCTTCGTCCAGGTGAGCCTAAGACTGCTGAAAGCTCACGTAGCTTGCTTGTAGCTCGTTTCTTTGACCCACGTCGTTATGACTTGGCAGCTGTCGGTCGTTACAAAATCAATAAAAAACTCAATGTTAAAACACGCTTGCTTAACCAAACTATTGCTGAGCCATTGGTAGACCCTGAAACAGGCGAAATCTTGGTAGAAGCTGGAACAGTCATGACTCGTAGCGTGATTGAAAGCATTGAAAGCCATTTGGATGGCGACTTGAACAAGATTGTTTACATTCCAAATGATGCAGCGGTTGTGACTGAGCCAGTTGTTCTTCAAAAATTCAAGGTTGTTGCTCCAACTGATCCAGACCGTGTTGTAACTATTATTGGTAATGCTAATCCAGATGACAAGGTTCGTATCGTCACTCCTGCAGATATTCTTGCCGAGATGAGCTACTTCCTCAACTTGGCTGAAGGGCTTGGCCGTGTAGATGACATCGACCACCTTGGAAACCGTCGTATCCGTGCGGTTGGTGAATTGCTTGCTAACCAAGTACGTCTTGGACTTTCTCGTATGGAACGTAATGTCCGTGAACGTATGTCTGTTCAAGACAACGAAGTCTTGACACCGCAACAAATTATCAATATCCGTCCTGTAACAGCTGCGGTTAAAGAATTCTTTGGTTCATCACAGTTGTCACAGTTCATGGACCAACACAACCCACTTTCTGAGTTGTCTCACAAACGCCGTTTGTCAGCCTTGGGGCCTGGTGGTTTGACACGTGACCGTGCTGGATATGAAGTACGTGACGTGCACTACACTCACTACGGTCGTATGTGTCCAATCGAGACACCTGAAGGACCTAATATCGGTTTGATCAATAACTTGTCATCTTACGGACACTTGAACAAATATGGTTTTGTTCAAACACCATACCGTAAAGTTGACCGTGAAACAGGTGTTGTTACGAACGAAATCGTTTGGTTGACAGCCGATGAAGAAGATGAATTTACTGTAGCACAGGCTAATTCTCGTCTGAATGAAGATGGAACATTTGCTGAGAAAGTTGTCATGGGTCGTCACCAAGGGGTCAACCAAGAGTATCCAGCTAATGTTGTTGACTACATGGACGTATCACCAAAACAGGTAGTTGCCGTTGCGACAGCATGTATTCCTTTCTTGGAAAACGATGACTCCAACCGTGCCCTCATGGGAGCCAACATGCAACGTCAGGCTGTACCATTGATTAATCCTAAAGCACCTTACGTTGGTACTGGTATGGAATACCAAGCAGCCCACGATTCAGGAGCTGCTGTGATTGCTCAGTATGACGGTAAAGTTACCTATGCAGATGCTGACAAGGTAGAAGTTCGTCGTGAAGATGGTTCATTGGACGTTTACCACATCCAAAAATTCCGTCGTTCAAATTCAGGTACTGCTTACAACCAACGCACTCTTGTAAAAGTTGGCGATGTCGTTGAAAAAGGCGATTTCATCGCTGACGGACCTTCTATGGAAAATGGAGAAATGGCGCTTGGACAAAACCCAATCGTTGCCTACATGACTTGGGAAGGATACAACTTCGAGGATGCTGTTATCATGAGCGAACGCTTGGTGAAAGACGATGTCTACACATCTGTTCACCTTGAAGAATACGAATCAGAAACACGCGATACAAAGCTTGGGCCTGAAGAAATCACTCGTGAAATTCCAAACGTTGGTGAAGATGCCCTTAAAGACCTTGACGAAATGGGTATTATCCGTATCGGTGCTGAGGTTAAAGAAGGGGATATCCTTGTAGGTAAAGTAACACCTAAGGGTGAAAAAGACCTTTCAGCTGAAGAACGTCTCTTGCACGCTATTTTCGGAGACAAATCTCGTGAAGTTCGCGATACTTCACTTCGCGTACCCCACGGTGCCGATGGTGTTGTTCGTGATGTTAAGATCTTTACACGTGCAAATGGTGATGAATTACAATCAGGTGTTAATATGCTGGTTCGTGTTTACATCGCTCAAAAACGTAAGATTAAGGTCGGAGACAAGATGGCCGGACGTCACGGAAATAAAGGGGTTGTCTCTCGTATCGTTCCTGTAGAAGACATGCCTTACCTTCCAGATGGAACTCCAGTCGATATCATGTTGAACCCACTTGGGGTGCCATCACGTATGAATATAGGTCAGGTTATGGAGCTCCACCTTGGTATGGCTGCTCGTACTCTTGGTATTCATATCGCAACACCAGTCTTTGACGGAGCAAGTTCTGAAGACCTTTGGTCAACTGTTAAAGAAGCTGGTATGGATAGCGATGCCAAAACGATCCTTTACGATGGACGTACTGGTGAACCATTTGATAACCGTGTTTCTGTCGGAGTCATGTACATGATCAAACTCCACCACATGGTTGATGATAAATTGCACGCGCGTTCAGTCGGACCTTACTCAACCGTTACTCAACAACCACTCGGAGGTAAAGCTCAGTTTGGTGGACAACGTTTCGGTGAGATGGAGGTTTGGGCTCTTGAAGCCTACGGTGCGTCAAATGTCCTTCAAGAAATCTTGACTTACAAGTCTGACGATATCAACGGACGTCTGAAAGCTTATGAAGCCATTACAAAAGGAAAACCAATTCCAAAACCAGGTGTTCCAGAATCCTTCCGAGTTCTTGTCAAAGAATTGCAATCTCTTGGTCTTGACATGCGTGTCCTAGACGAAGATGACCAAGAAGTGGAACTTCGTGACTTGGATGAAGGAATGGACGAAGATGTCATCCACGTAGATGACCTTGAAAAAGCCCGCGAAAAAGCAGCACAAGAGGCTAAAGCAGCCTTTGAAGCTGAAGAAGCTGAGAAAGCAACAAAAGCGGAAGCAACAGAAGAAGCTGCTGAGTAAGAAAAAGCAGTTCACTTAGAATAGAAAGGGAAGAAATAGTGGTTGATGTAAATCGTTTTAAAAGTATGCAAATCACCCTAGCTTCTCCAAGTAAAGTCCGTTCATGGTCTTATGGAGAAGTCAAAAAACCTGAAACAATCAATTACCGTACCTTAAAACCAGAACGTGAAGGGCTCTTTGATGAAGTTATCTTTGGTCCTACAAAAGACTGGGAATGTGCTTGTGGTAAGTACAAACGCATTCGTTACAGAGGAATTGTTTGTGACCGTTGTGGGGTTGAAGTAACGCGTACAAAAGTTCGTCGTGAGCGTATGGGGCACATTGAGTTGAAAGCTCCTGTATCTCACATCTGGTACTTCAAGGGGATTCCAAGCCGTATGGGCTTGACCCTTGATATGAGCCCTCGTGCCCTCGAGGAAGTTATCTACTTTGCGGCTTATGTGGTGATTGATCCTAAGGATACACCACTTGAGCACAAGTCTATCATGACAGAGCGCGAATACCGTGAGCGTTTGCGTGAGTATGGTTATGGATCATTCGTTGCCAAGATGGGTGCCGAAGCCATCCAAGACCTTTTGAAACAAGTAGATCTTGAAAAAGAAATTGCTGAACTCAAAGAAGAGTTGAAAACAGCTACTGGACAAAAACGTGTCAAAGCTATCCGTCGTTTGGATGTTTTGGATGCCTTTTATAAGTCTGGTAACAAACCTGAATGGATGATTCTCAACATTCTTCCGGTTATTCCACCAGATCTTCGTCCAATGTTGCAGTTGGATGGTGGCCGTTTTGCCTCATCTGACTTGAATGACCTTTACCGCCGTGTTATCAACCGTAACAACCGTTTGGCTCGTTTGCTTGAGTTGAATGCACCAGGTATCATCGTTCAAAATGAGAAGCGTATGCTTCAAGAAGCGGTTGACGCTTTGATTGACAATGGTCGTCGTGGTCGTCCAATCACAGGACCAGGTAGCCGTCCACTGAAATCATTGAGCCACATGCTTAAAGGTAAACAAGGACGCTTCCGTCAAAACTTGCTCGGTAAACGTGTTGACTTCTCAGGACGTTCCGTTATCGCCGTTGGTCCAACGCTTAAGATGTACCAATGTGGTGTGCCACGTGAAATGGCGATCGAGCTCTTTAAGCCATTCGTGATGCGTGAAATCGTTGCACGTGATATCGTGCAAAACGTTAAAGCTGCTAAACGCTTGGTGGAACGTGGAGACGAACGCATCTGGGATATCCTTGAAGAAGTGATCAAAGAACACCCAGTGCTTTTGAACCGCGCACCGACCCTTCACCGTTTAGGTATCCAAGCCTTCGAGCCAGTCTTAATTGATGGTAAGGCCCTTCGCTTGCACCCGCTTGTCTGTGAAGCCTACAATGCCGACTTTGACGGGGACCAAATGGCCATCCACGTACCGCTTTCAGAAGAAGCCCAAGCAGAAGCTCGTATCTTGATGCTAGCTGCTGAGCACATCTTGAACCCGAAAGATGGTAAACCAGTTGTTACTCCATCTCAGGACATGGTTTTGGGTAACTACTACTTGACAATGGAAGAAGCTGGTCGTGAAGGTGAAGGAATGGTCTTCAAAGACCGTGACGAAGCGGTTATGGCTTACCGTAATGGTTATGTTCACCTCCACTCACGTGTTGGTATCGCAACAGACAGCCTCAACAAACCATGGACAGAAGAGCAAAAACACAAGGTCTTGCTTACAACAGTTGGTAAAATCCTCTTCAACGACATTATGCCAGAGGGTCTACCATACTTGCAAGAACCAAACAATGCCAACTTGACAGAAGGCGTTCCAGCTAAATACTTCTTGCCACTTGGTGGAGATATCAAGGAAGCTATCAGCAATCTTGAACTTAACCCTCCATTCAAGAAGAAAAACCTTGGAAATATCATCGCTGAAATCTTCAAACGTTTCCGTACGACAGAAACTTCTGCCCTACTTGACCGTATGAAGAACCTCGGTTACCACCACTCAACTCTTGCAGGATTGACAGTGGGTATTGCCGATATCCCAGTCGTTGATGACAAGGCTGAAATCATTGAAGAATCACACAAACGTGTAGAACAAATCACAAAACAATTCCGTCGTGGTATGATCACAGACGACGAGCGATACAATGCCGTTACAGCTGAATGGCGTGCTGCCCGTGAAAAACTTGAGAAACGTTTGATTGCCAACCAAGATCCTAAGAATCCAATCGTTATGATGATGGATTCTGGAGCCCGTGGTAACATCTCAAACTTCTCACAGCTTGCCGGTATGCGTGGTCTGATGGCGGCTCCGAACGGACGTATCATGGAATTGCCAATCCTTTCAAACTTCCGCGAAGGTTTGTCAGTACTCGAAATGTTCTTCTCCACTCACGGTGCTCGTAAAGGTATGACCGATACGGCCCTTAAGACAGCCGACTCAGGTTACTTGACTCGTCGTTTGGTTGACGTTGCCCAAGACGTTATCATCCGTGAGGACGATTGTGGAACTGACCGTGGTCTCTTGATCCGCTCTATCGCAGAAGGAAAAGAGATGATTGAGTCTCTAGAAGAACGTCTCAACGGTCGTTACACTAAGAAAACTGTTAAACATCCAGAAACTGGTGCAGTGATTATCGGTCCAAATGAGTTGATTACAGAAGACAAGGCGCGTGAAATTGTCAATGCTGGTGTGGAAGAAGTGACTATCCGTTCCGTGTTTACATGTAACACTCGTCACGGTGTCTGCCGTCACTGTTACGGTATCAACTTGGCGACTGGTGATGCGGTTGAAGTTGGTGAAGCAGTTGGTACAATCGCTGCCCAATCTATCGGGGAACCTGGTACACAGCTTACAATGCGTACCTTCCACACGGGTGGGGTTGCCTCAAATACCGATATCACTCAGGGTCTTCCTCGTGTCCAAGAAATCTTTGAAGCCCGCAATCCTAAAGGGGAAGCGGTTATCACAGAGGTTAAAGGACAAGTTACCGCTATCGAAGAAGATGCATCAACTCGTACTAAGAAAGTCTTTGTTAAGGGTGAAACTGGCGAAGGTGAATATGTCGTTCCATTTACCGCTCGTATGCGTGTTGAAGTTGGAGACCAAGTAGCGCGTGGTGCTGCTCTTACAGAAGGTTCTATCCAACCAAAACGTCTCCTTGCAGTTCGTGATGTCTTGTCAGTTGAAACTTACCTTCTCGGTGAAGTACAAAAAGTTTACCGTAGCCAAGGGGTAGAAATCGGTGACAAACACATCGAGGTAATGGTTCGTCAAATGATCCGTAAAGTCCGTGTCATGGATCCAGGTGACACAGATCTTCTCATGGGTACCCTTATGGATATCAATGACTTTACAGATGCCAACAAAGATGTCCTTATCGCAGGTGGAGTTCCAGCGACTGGTCGACCAGTTCTTATGGGAATTACCAAAGCCTCACTTGAAACCAACAGTTTCTTGTCAGCGGCTTCCTTCCAGGAAACAACTCGTGTCCTTACTGACGCAGCTATCCGTGGTAAGAAAGACCATCTCCTTGGACTTAAAGAAAATGTTATCATCGGTAAGATCATTCCAGCAGGTACTGGTATGGCTCGCTACCGTAACCTTGAACCACAGGCTATCAACGAAGAAGAATACCTTAATCCTCCAGTAGAGGAAGAAGGGAATGAAGAAACAACAGAAGTAGTTGTGGATACTGCCGTTGAAACTGTGGAAGAAACAGTAGAATAAAAGCAGATGAGAGAGCCTTCGGGTTCTCTTTTATTTTCTGAAAGCTTTCTCCATTTTTCCATGAAATGTGGTAAAATAATACTCAATGAAAATCAAAGAGCAAACTAGGAAACTAGCCGTAGGTTGCTCAAAGCACTGCTTTGAGGTTGTAGATAGAACTGACGAAGTCAGCTCAAAACACTGTTTTGAGGTTGTGGATAGAACTGACGAAGTCAGTAACCATACTTACGGCAAGGCGACGTTGACGTGGTTTGAATTTGATTTTCGAAGAGTATAAAAGAAAGAAGCTGACAAAGGAGACGGGTATGGAACAAACATTTTTTATCATTAAACCAGACGGTGTAAAAAGAGGATTAGTGGGTGAGGTGTTGAAACGCATTGAACAACGTGGATTTACAATCGAAAAATTGGAGTTGTGTTCACAGCTTTCAGAAGAGTTGATTGACCAGCACTATCAGGATTTGGTTGGCCAAAGTTTTTACCCACCGATTCGTGAATTCATGACTTCAGGTCCAGTTCTTGTGGGTATCATTTCGGGTCCCAAAGTAATCGAAACTTGGCGGACCATGATGGGCGCAACTCGTCCAGAAGAAGCTTTACCAGGAACGATTCGAGGTGATTTTGCAAAAGCGGCTGGTGAAAACCAAGCTATTCAAAATATTGTACATGGATCAGATTCAGAAGAGTCAGCTAAGCGAGAAATTGCTCTTTGGTTTGACGGAAAGTAGTAAAAGTTTGATGTAAGGGATACTTGCATCAAACTTTTTTGCATTTTAGAGTAGAAAACTGACAGTTGAGAAATATTTTAGCAAAGGTGAGAATTTCTAGCCTATAATAAGAGAAAGTAGGGAGGAAGAATGATGGAAAAAATGAAAAAGCAAATTCGTGTTTTGTTATTGCTGACGTTTTTTGGTCTTAGTAGCTGTTCTTGTTTAAGTTTATCGACTTGGGCCTTGATGTTAAATCAAAACTGCTTCTATTATTTAGTTGGCATGTTGCTCCTTGCCAGTATTGGTGCAGGGCTAAACTACTATAGTGGACAGCGAAATCAATCTTATTCAGTTTTTAGAGCAGATAAGAAACAACTCTTGTATACTTTGTTACTCTTAGTAAACATTTTAGGTTTAGCTTTAATTGTCATAGAACATATCCTTGCAGGAAATGCATCCGTAGAAGGGTTTGTGGAAGCCTTTCTACCGAGTTTCTTTTTCTTATTTGGGATTGATTTGCTAGTCTTTTTACCTATTCAGAAGTATGTAAATGGATTGAAAAAGATTTTGGGAAAGAAGGAAATCTGTTTTATTAGTGGACTAGCTATTCTAATCTTTCTCAGAAATCCTTGGATGCTATTATCCATGACCTTTTATATTACCTTGGGAATGCTATTTCTAGGACTGTTGGTGCCAAAAGTCATTCGCTGGGAAGTTTCGTTTTACAGCCATTTGATGAGAGATATCTTATTAGTTGTATTCTTACTGTTTCTATTTTAAGAATAAAAGAAGAGATAGTTCAAGTTTTACAATTTATAATATGAAATTCACAGATAATATCTCGACAAAGAACAACTTTTTGGTATAATAGAAACATGTACACTAAAAACGAAGAAGAGTTACAGTCCTTAGGTGAACGTTTGGGCTACTTATTAGAAAAGAATGATGTTTTAATTCTAACTGGAGAACTTGGAGCAGGCAAAACGACCTTTACAAAAGGTCTAGCTAAAGGGTTACAGATTTCCCAGATGATTAAGAGTCCAACCTACACTATCGTAAGAGAGTATGAAGGTCGTCTTCCGCTTTACCACCTAGATGTTTATCGTATTGAGGGAGATGCGGATTCTATTGATTTGGATGAGTTTCTCTTTGGTGGTGGGGTAACTGTCATCGAGTGGGGACATCTTTTAGGTGATGCCTTGCCAGATACTTATTTAGAATTGGAAATTCTAAAAGAAGAAGACGGTCGCAGATTACATTTCCAAGCAAAGGGTTTGCGTGCAGAAAAACTCTTAGAGGAGCTTCAACATGGAGTATGAATTGCTCATTAGAGAAGCAGAACCTAGTGATGCGGCTGAATTAGTGACATTTTTAAATCGTGTCAGTGTAGAAACAGATTTTACCAGTCTGGACAGGAATGGCATTTTGATGACAGATACTGAGATGGAGTTGTTTTTGGATAAACAGGCTCACTCGGAAAATCAAATCACTTTACTTGCCTTGCTGAATGATGAAATTGCTGGTCTTGTAAATATCACAGCTGATCAACGCAAGAGAGTTCGTCATATTGGAGATCTCTTTATTGTGATTGGTAAGAAATATTGGAATAATGGGCTGGGAAGTTTGTTACTTGAAGAAGTCATAGAATGGGCACAGGCTAGTGGCATTCTTCGTCGACTTCAACTTACTGTCCAAACTCGTAATCAGGCTGCAGTTTATCTATATCAAAAACATGGCTTTGTAATTGAAGGTAGACAAGAGCGCGGTGCGTACATAGAAGAAGGGGAATTTATCGATGTTTACCTGATGGGTAGGCTGATAGATTAATAGAAATATGGTTAAAAAAATTATTGGAATGGTGCTAGCTTTTCTAGCTGTGACGGTTTTGGGTGTGGGTGTTTTTGCTTATACTATTTATCAGCAAGGTACACAAACCTTATCAAAAACCTATAAAAAAATCGGAGAAGAAACCAATGTTATTGAGGCGACTGACCCCTTAACGATTCTTTTGATGGGGGTTGATACTGGGAATGTAGAGCGTACAGATCAATGGGCTGGAAATAGTGATTCCATGATTCTCTTGACGGTGAATCCGCACACGAAAAAGACCATGATGTTGAGTTTGGAACGTGATATCCTGACTAAAATTCAGCATAAAGATGGTAGTATTGAAGAAGCGAAACTGAATGCCGCCTATGCGGGTGGAGGTGCAGAATTAGCTATCTCAACCATTCAGAAGATGATGAACATCCATATTGACCGCTATATTATGGTCAATATGCACGGATTACAACAATTAGTCGATGCAGTGGGTGGTATAACTGTCAATAACACGCTAGGTTTCCCGATTTCTATTAGTGACCAAGAGGAATTTAATACTATTTCTATTGGTGTTGGGCAACAAACTCTAAATGGAGATGAAGCTCTTGTTTATTCTCGCATGCGCTACCAGGATCCAGAAGGGGACTACGGACGTCAGAAGCGTCAGCGTGAAGTCATTCAAAAGGTTGTTGAAAAAGTTCTTAGCTTGAATAGTGTTAGTCACTATCAATCTATCCTAAAAGCCTTAAGTACCAATATGCAGACTAATATTGATCTATCTGCGAAAAGTATTCCAAGCTTGTTGGGCTATAAAGATTCATTTAAAACCATTGAATCACAACAGTTGAAGGGTGAGGGAGAGATGTTGCAAGGTATTTCTTACCAGATTGTTTCGAGAGAGCATATGTTGGAAATGCAGAATATATTGCGACGTTCTTTGGGACAAGAAGAAGTCACTCAGCTGGAAACAAATGTTGTCTTATTTGAAGATTTGTTTGGACGGGTGCCTGTTGGTGATGGGGAGAATCAACAACAAGGTGTCTTTGTAACAAATGAAGTAGAATAGTTCGTTTTTTAATACAAATAAAAAATTAATCGTGGGAAATTTCCTGCGATTTTTTCAAAAAAATACGAATAGATAGGTAGGAGGAAACATGAAAGCGGAAATCATTGCTGTTGGAACAGAGATTTTGACAGGACAGATTGTCAATACTAATGCTCAATTTTTATCAGAAAAACTAGCAGAGATTGGGGTAGACGTATATTTTCAGACGGCTGTAGGAGACAATGAAGCTCGTCTCTTGTCTTTGCTTGAAATTGCCAGTCAACGTAGTAGTCTGGTGATTTTAACAGGTGGTTTGGGACCAACTGAGGACGATTTGACCAAACAAACTCTGGCTAAATTTTTAGGGAAAGAATTAGTCTTTGATCCTCAGGCGCAGGAGAAGTTGGATGTCTTTTTTGCCCAGAGACCAGACTATGCCCGAACACCGAATAACGAAAGACAAGCTCAACTTGTAGAAGGAGCGATTCCACTGCCAAATGAAACAGGACTGGCTGTGGGAGGAATATTGGAAGTCGATGGAGTGACCTACGTTGTCCTTCCAGGTCCACCAAGTGAATTAAAACCTATGGTTTTAAACCAACTTCTACCCAAGTTGATGACAGGGAGCAAGCTGCATTCCCGAGTTCTTCGTTTCTTTGGGATTGGCGAGAGCCAGTTGGTTACGATTTTGTCTGATTTGATTGATAATCAAACAGATCCGACCTTGGCCCCTTATGCTAAGACAGGAGAAGTCACTCTGCGTCTGTCAACAAAAGCTAGCAGCCAAGAAGAGGCGAATCAAGTGCTGGATATCTTGGAAAATCAAATCTTAGGTCGCCAGACCTTTGAAGGCCTTTCTTTACGAGATCTTTGTTATGGTTATGGGGAAGAAACTAGTTTAGCTAGCATTGTGGTAGAAGAACTGAAAAGGCAAGGGAAAACCATCACGGCTGCTGAGAGTTTGACGGCTGGTCTTTTCCAAGCTAGGGTAGCGGATTTTTCGGGTGCTTCAAGTATATTTAAGGGTGGTTTTGTAACCTATAGCTTGGAGGAAAAATCAAAGATGTTGGATATTCCTGTCAAGGATTTAGAAGAACATGGTGTGGTGTCTGAATTTACAGCTCAAAAGATGGCTAAGCAGGCACGAATCAAGACCCAGTCTAATTTTGGCCTTAGTTTGACTGGAGTGGCAGGACCAGATAGCCTAGAAGGGCACCCAGCTGGGACAGTCTTCATAGGCTTGGCTCAAGAGCATGGAACTGAAGTCATCAAGGTCAATATTGGAGGCAGAAGTCGAGCAGATGTACGTCATATTGCGGTTATGCATGCCTTTAACCTAGTTCGCAAGGCTTTATTAAGTGACTAACTTTTGATATAATAGTAGATAGGTCTAAGGACCATTAGAATGTAGGAGAATAGAATGGCGAAAAAACCAAAAAAATTAGATGAAATTTCAAAAAAATTCGGGGCTGAACGTGAAAAAGCCTTGAATGACGCTCTTAAACTGATTGAGAAAGACTTTGGTAAAGGATCCATCATGCGTTTGGGTGAACGTGCAGAGCAAAAGGTGCAAGTGATGAGCTCAGGTTCTTTGGCTCTTGACATTGCCCTTGGTTCAGGTGGTTATCCTAAGGGACGTATCATCGAAATCTACGGACCAGAGTCATCTGGTAAGACAACGGTTGCTCTTCATGCAGTTGCGCAAGCGCAAAAAGAAGGTGGAATTGCAGCCTTTATCGATGCGGAACATGCCCTCGATCCAGCTTATGCTGCGGCCCTTGGTGTCAACATTGACGAATTGCTCTTGTCTCAACCAGATTCAGGAGAGCAAGGTCTTGAGATTGCAGGAAAATTGATTGACTCAGGTGCTGTAGATCTTGTCGTGGTCGACTCAGTTGCTGCCCTTGTACCTCGTGCAGAAATTGATGGAGATATCGGAGATAGCCACGTTGGTTTGCAGGCTCGTATGATGAGCCAGGCTATGCGTAAACTTGGTGCTTCTATCAATAAAACCAAAACAATTGCCATCTTTATCAACCAATTGCGTGAAAAAGTTGGGGTCATGTTTGGAAATCCAGAAACAACTCCTGGTGGACGTGCTCTGAAATTCTACGCATCAGTCCGTTTGGATGTTCGTGGAAGCACACAAATCAAGGGAACTGGTGACCAAAAAGATACCAATGTCGGTAAAGAAACTAAAATCAAGGTCGTGAAAAACAAGGTAGCTCCACCATTTAAGGAAGCCTTCGTTGAAATTATGTACGGAGAAGGGATTTCTAAGACTGGTGAGCTCTTGAAAATCGCAAGCGATTTGGATATCATCAAAAAAGCAGGAGCTTGGTACTCTTACAAGGATGAGAAAATCGGGCAAGGTTCTGAAAATGCTAAGAAATACTTGGCAGATAACCCAGAAGTCTTTGATGAGATTGACCATCAAGTCCGTGTTCAATTTGGTTTGATTGATGGAGAGGAAGCTTCTGTAGAAGGTGTTGAAACTAAAAAAGATGAAGCAGTTCAAGTAGACTCTGTGAATGAAGAAGTTACACTTGACCTAGGCGACGAGCTTGAAATCGAAATTGAAGAATAAGCTGTTAAAGTAGTGGAGAACATCCGCTGCTTTTTTGGTTTTTGATTCAAGTTTTTAGATCATCTATAGTTTGCTGTTTCTTGTCGCTCCTTTCGAAAGCTGATATAATAGCCTTATGAATAAAAAACGAACAGTGGACCTGATACATGGTCCGATTCTTCCCTCGCTCTTAAGCTTCGCCTTCCCAATCTTGCTATCAAATATTTTTCAACAGCTCTATAATACTGCTGATGTCTTGATTGTTGGGCGTTTTCTTGGTCAAGAATCCTTGGCTGCAGTAGGAGCGACGACAGCAATTTTTGACTTGATTGTAGGATTTACTCTTGGTGTTGGTAATGGCATGGGAATTGTCATTGCCCGTTATTACGGGGCTCGGAATTTTATAAAAATTAAGGAAGCAGTAGCAGCCACCTGGATTTTAGGTGCTCTTTTGAGTGTTGTAGTTATGCTGCTGGGCTTTCTTGGTTTGTATCCTCTCTTGCAATACCTAGATACTCCTGCAGAAATCCTTCCTCAGTCTTATCAATATATTTCTATGATTGTAACCTGTGTTGGTGTCAGCTTTGCTTATAATCTTTTTGCAGGCTTGTTGCGGTCTATTGGGGACAGTCTGGCTGCGCTTGGTTTTTTGATTTTCTCTGCTCTGGTCAATGTGGTTCTGGATCTCTATTTTATTACGCAATTGCATCTTGGAGTTCAATCGGCGGGACTTGCTACCATCATTTCGCAGGGTTTATCAGCGGTTCTTTGCTTTTATTATATCCGTAAGAGTGTGCCTGAGCTACTCCCTCAACTCAAGCATTTCAAATGGGACAAGGCCTTATACGCCGATCTCTTGGAGCAAGGTTTGGCTATGGGCTTGATGAGTTCAATTGTGTCCATTGGTAGTGTGATTTTACAGTCTTCTGTTAATACCTTTGGAGCCGTGATTATTAGTGCTCAAACAGCAGCTCGACGCATTATGGCCTTCGCCCTTCTTCCCATGACCGCTATTTCTGCATCAATGACGACCTTTGCTTCTCAGAATTTAGGTGCTAAGCGCCCAGACCGCATTGTTCAAGGCCTTCGAATCGGCAGTCGTTTAAGTATATCCTGGGCAGTTTTTGTTTGTGTCTTCCTCTTTTTTGCCAGTCCAGCCTTGGTTTCCTTCTTGGCTAGTTCGACGGATGATTGCTTGGTAGAAAATGGTAGTCTGTACTTGCAAATCAGTTCAGCTTTTTATCCTATTTTGAGTCTCTTATTGATTTATCGCAATTGCTTGCAGGGCTTGGGGCAAAAAATTCTTCCTCTGGTATCTAGCTTTATCGAACTAATCGGGAAAATCGCTTTTGTGGTCTTGATTATCCCTTGGGCAGGCTATAAGGGAGTTATCCTTTGTGAACCCCTAATCTGGGTTGCCATGACCATTCAACTGTATTTCTCACTGTTTCGTCACCCCTTGATAAAAGAAGGCAAGGCTGTCTTGGCAACAAAAGTGTCATCCTAGCTCGATTTGCTGGATAAAATCCATTTCCTCTAGTGAAAATCAAAAAAACTTGTGTTATAATAAGAAAGATTAAAATGTGAAAAAAGGAGATTCCTAATGGGACGTAAATGGGCCAATATCGTAGCCAAGAAAACGGCTAAAGATGGAGCTAACTCTAAAGTATATGCAAAATTTGGTGTAGAAATCTATGTAGCAGCTAAAAAAGGTGATCCAGATCCAGAATCAAACTCAGCTTTGAAATTTGTTATCGACCGTGCCAAACAAGCTCAAGTGCCAAAACACGTTATCGATAAAGCTTTGGACAAGGCTAAAGGAAACACAGACGAAACCTTTACAGAAGGACGTTACGAAGGTTTTGGACCAAATGGTTCTATGCTGATCGTGGATACTTTGACTTCAAACGTTAACCGTACAGCGGCTAATGTCCGTGCGGCTTTTGGTAAAAACGGAGGAAACATGGGCGCTTCAGGTTCTGTTTCTTACCTCTTTGATAACAAAGGTGTTATTGTATTTGCGGGTGAAGATGCTGATGCAGTCTTTGAGCAATTGCTCGAAGCAGATGTGGATGTGGATGATGTAGAAGCAGAAGAAGGAACAGTCACAGTTTACACAGCTCCAACTGATCTTCATAAGGCTATCGTTGCCCTTCGTGAGTCAGGTATCGAAGAATTCCAAGTTACTGAATTGGAAATGATTCCTCAGTCAGAAGTGGAATTGTCAGGCGATGACCTTGAAACCTTTGAAAAACTTTACAGCGTCCTTGAAGACGACGAAGACGTACAAAAAATCTACACAAACGTAGACGGGTTCTAATTTAACCTAGAGAACATGATCCTAAGTGATAAGCTCACTTGGGATTTTTTTAATCAAGAAAATAGTTCTCTAGGAAACTTTTTCTTGACATCTCTTTTCAAAGTGATAAAATAGTTCTCATGGAAACTTATTTAGTTCCTTGGAGAACTAAATGTGATAGTTAGAAAGGAGTTAGTATGGATAAACCGATGTTAGTCTTTAAGCGTTTTGGTCATCAGATTCACCTCATGGTGCAAAAGGAAGCCAAACGTTGTGGTATTGAATTTATGGGTGGGCCTCAAGGTCAGGTTGTTCGTTTTTTGGATAATCGTGAGAAAAACCAAGACTTGGTCTTGATTAAAGATATAGAGCAGGAACTCAATATTACCAAGTCTGTTGCTAGTAATTTGGTCAAGCGTATGGTGCAAAATGGTTTGGTGGAATTGGAGGCGAGTCCTAGCGATAAGCGGGCAAAATTTGTTCGTTTGACGGACAAAGCACGTTCTCAGATGCAACAGGTTAAGTCTTTTTTTGAACGAATAGACAAGAAGTTGATGGAAGACATTGATGAAGATGAATTACTGATTTTTGAGAAAGTTCTCGGTCAACTACAGGCAAATATCAAGGGAATAGGAGGAGAGAATGAAGAAATTAGCCAAACGAATTAGTAGAAAAGAATGGGGGATGATTTTACTAGCCATTCTCTTTACTTGCTTTTCGGTCTATCTAGAGTTGGAAGTGCCGACCTATATCTCGAAAATTACGGATTTGCTAGGTAGTCAAGGAACTAATTTAGATGAGTTGTGGCAGCCGGCAAGCATGATGGTGGGAATGTCCTTTCTAGCTTTCTTATCCGCAGTTGCAGTTGGATTTTTTGCTTCCCGAGTGGCTGCTTCTTATACTAGTAGGCTGAGAAGTGATATTTTTAACCGAGTTTTAGACTACTCGCAGACAGAGATTAAGAAATTCTCTATTCCTAGTCTCTTGACGCGTACGACCAATGATATTACTCAGGTTCAGATGTTGATTACCATGGGTTTGCAAGTGGTTACGCGTGGTCCGATTATGGCTATCTGGGCTATTGGGAAGATTTTAGGCCATTCAGAATACTGGCTCTGGGCCGTACTTGTGGCAGTGATTGTCAACGTCCTGATGACAACTGTTTTGATGACGCTAGCCTTTCCAAAACAGTCCTTGATTCAAAGTCTGACTGATAAATTGAACAGTATCACTCGTGAAAGTTTAACAGGTATTCGTGTTGTTCGTGCCTACAATGCTGAAGAATACCAAAATGAAAAATTTGCATCAGCAAATGATGAATTGACACGCTTGAATTTGTTTGTCAACCGTCTTATGGCTATTTTGAACCCTATCATGATGGGGATTTCAAGTGGTTTGAGTGTGGCGATTTACTGGATTGGGGCCTATGTGATTAACGACGCTGCTCCGATAGCGCGTCTGCCTCTCTTTAGTGACATGATTGTTTTCATGTCTTATGCCATGCAGGTTGTCATGGGCTTCCTTCTCATGGGGGCGCTCTTCATCGTTCTTCCCCGAACCATGGTCTCTGCTAAGCGGATTAATCAGGTTTTAGATTTGCATTCTTCTATCCAAAATCCTGCTCAAGTGCAGTTGGCTGATGAAAACCTCAAAGGTCAGGTCGAATTTAAGGATGTGACCTTCCGCTATGCGGCAAATTCGGAGGCGGTTATTGAGAATATTAGCTTTAAAGCAGAAGCGGGTCAAACAGTGGCCTTTATTGGGTCAACTGGTTCTGGTAAATCAACTCTGGTCAATCTGATTCCACGTTTCTACGATGTGTCAGCAGGAGAAATTCTGGTAGACGGTGTCAATGTTCAAGACTATGCTCTAGAAGATTTGCGCAACAAGGTTGGTTATATTCCACAAAAAGCTGTTCTCTTTTCAGGTGATGTCAAGGACAATCTAGACTTTGGACAGAGTCAAGAAACACCACTTAGTGAACAGGCTATGTGGCAGGCTTTGGAGTTGGCCCAGTCTAAGAACTTTATCGAAGACAAGGAAGCGGGCTTAGCGTCAGAAGTGGCCCAAGGAGGAACTAACTTCTCAGGTGGTCAAAGACAGCGTCTGGCCATTGCGCGTGCCTTGGCTCGGAAGCCAGAAATCCTCATCTTTGATGACTCCTTCTCAGCCTTGGACTACAAGACAGACCGTGTCCTACGCCAAGAGCTAGCAGAGAAAACCAAGTCTATGACCAAGCTTATCGTTGCACAGCGTATTTCAACGATTATGGATGCAGATTTGATTTTGGTCTTGGATCAAGGAAAAGTCGTGGGACAAGGCACCCACAAGGAACTTCTAGCTACCAACGAAGTTTACCAAGAAATTGCCTATTCACAATTATCGAAGGAGGAATTGGAACATGGAAAATAAAAAACTGTCGCTCTGGAAACAGAGTAAACCCTATCTTGTAGGTCTCCAGTTTGCCCTTCTGATAGCCTTTCTAGCAACAATTCTATCCAATATCATTACTGTATATGGTCCAACCCGTATCAAGGAAATGACCAATATTATTGCCAGTGGTCTAGAAACAAGTGTGGATGTCACGGCGGTTGCAGCCATTGGTAGTTTTTTGGCCGTGATTTATGTGATTGGACTCCTATCAAATTATTTGCAGGCCTTTCTGTTTACAACAGCTATTCAACGTTTTTCAGAGCGTTTGAGAAGAGCGATTGCAGAGAAAATTAATCGTCTTCCATTAGGGTATTTTGATGGACATTCTCAAGGAGATACCTTGTCTCGTGTGACTAATGACGTTGACACTGCAGCCCAGTCCCTCAATCAAAGTCTGGGGACAGTTCTTTCATCCACTTTATTGGTCGTGGCAGTTTTGGTGACCATGTTTGGGATGAACTGGATTTTAGCCTTAGTGACGGTTGTTTCAACTCTTATCGGTTTTGCTTTCGTGTCCGTTTTTATGGGCAAATCGCAGGGCTTCTTTAAGAGTCAGCAACAGGATTTGGCGGCTGTAAATGGTTATGTGGAGGAAATGTACTCTGGCCATAATGTGGTGACCAGTTACAATGCTATCGAGAGCACCAAAGAAGAATTTGCGACCTTAAACTATCGTCTGTATGACAGTATCTGGAAATCTCAGTTTATTTCAGGGATTATGATGCCGATTATGATGTTTATTGGGAACTTTAGCTATGCCCTAGTGATTATCGTTGGGGCAGCCTTGGCTCTGAATGGGCAGATTAGTATCGGGATTATTGTTGCCTTTATGGCCTACGTTCGTATCTTTTCTCAGCCTCTTTCACAAATTGCCCAAGGGATTACTAGTCTTCAGCAGGCTAGTGCAGCCATGGGACGTGTCTTCGAATTCCTAGCTGAAGAGGAAATGGAAGACGAATCCCATAAAGAAAGACAATTGATCGATATGAAAGGTCAAGTAGTCTTTGATCGAGTCTCCTTTGGTTACACACCAGAGCGAACCATTATCCATGACTTTTCTGCGACTGTTCATGCTGGTCAAAAGGTTGCGATTGTCGGACCGACAGGGGCTGGTAAGACAACCATTGTCAATCTTTTGATGAAGTTCTATGAGATTGATAAGGGAAGTATTCGCATTGATGGTGTGGATACCAAGGAGATGAAGCGTTCGGAAGTACACGATGCCTTTTCAATGGTATTGCAGGATACTTGGCTCTTTGAAGGAACCATTCGCGACAATCTCATCTATAACCAAACAGGTATTAGTGATGAGCGCGTGATTGAAGCCAGCAAGGCTGTAGGGATTCACCACTTTATCATGACTCTACCAGATGGTTACGATACCGTCTTGGATGATACAGTGACCTTGTCTGTCGGACAAAAACAACTCTTGACCATTGCTCGTGCTTTGCTGAAAGATGCGCTACTTCTAATTCTGGATGAGGCGACATCTTCGGTTGATACTCGTACTGAGGAATTGATCCAGAAAGCCATGGACCGATTGATGGAGGGAAGAACTTCCTTTGTCATCGCCCACCGCTTGTCAACTATCCGAAATGCTAATCTGATTCTTGTCATGAAAGATGGCAATATCATTGAGCAAGGCAATCATGATGAGTTGATGGCACAAGGAGGCTTCTACGCTGACCTTTATAACAGTCAATTTACAGAAGACGAAGCAGAAGAATAAACCCAAAGAAGGCTTGACGGCCTTCTTTTTCTGCACTATACTAGAAGACAAGTGCTTCCCTATAAGCAAAATTTGAGTAAGTGATGAGAAAATATATGAAAAATTATCAAGAATGGTATGGCCACGTTGCTAGTAACATTAAAAATAAGCCCTTTCTTCTGAGCTTGTTAAGAACTTTCAATCGGTTTATGACAGTAGTCATGCCTATAGTTTATTTAACCTTGTTAATAATTACCTATCTCCAACAAGGACTTGGGAAGCAGGTCTTGATGTATGTGTTTGTCCCTGCGTCAGGCTTTGTGATTTTGTCCTTTCTTCGTAAGAAAATCAATGCCCCTAGGCCTTATGAGGAATGGGATATTAAACCCTTGCTTGACAGAGATAGTCCTGGTCAGTCAATGCCCAGTCGTCATGTCTTTTCAGCAACCATTATCTCCATGGCTTGCTTACATGCTAGTTTATCTGTAGGGGTTATCTTATTGGTCTTGTCAGCCCTCCTCGGTCTAGTGAGAGTCTCAGGTGGCGTGCATTATCTCAAGGATGTAGTAGTTGGTTATATTTGTGGCCTTGCGTGGGGTGTGCTTTTCTTTCTATTTTGAATTGTAAGTTAAGGTGGTCCTACAACCACTTACGGGTCTAAAGTAACCACTTGCTTTTTTGCTCTTGTTTTCTTATTTTGGCTTTGATATAGTAGAGTCAGAAAGGAGATGGAATGAAGTTACGAATCGAAATTGACAGCAATTTAGAGGAAACTGAAATTGTCATCAAGGCAGCGGCTTTGACAGATGAGATTGCGGATTTACAGCGCCTCTTGCACGAATCCAAGTCTCCTAGGTTGATTTTTTACAAGGGGACGGGTGAATATTATCTGGACTTATCGGAAATTCTCTTCTTTGAGACAGAAGGTAGCAAGATTTACGCCCACACCCAGAAAGAAGCCTACGAGGTTCGGCTTAAACTCTATGAGTTAGAGGCTATTCTTCCTCGCTATTTTAGTCGGGTATCCAAGTCGACTATTGCAAATATTCGTCAGGTTTACTCGGTGGACAAGTCCTTTTCAGGAACGGGCACCATTTCCTTTTATCAGACCCACAAGGAGGTTCATGTCTCACGACATTACCAATCCCTCCTAAAAGAAAATCTAAGAAACATGAGGTAAGAACATGAAAAAGAAAGCATTTGGTATTGTGTTGCTCGTTTTGGCAGCTTTAATATTATTACAAGGAAATTTTGGAATCCCTTCATTCGGTGGGCAAATTTGGCCCTTGCTTGGTATTGCATTTTTTGCCTATCAATCAGTTGGAGCTTTGTTGCGTCGTCACTTAACTTCAGCCTCTTTTACAGCTCTAGTAGCCTTAATGATTGCTAACCACTTTTATGGCATTTTACCAATTCCTAATCAGTCATTGTTCTGGGCAAGTATTTTAATCGTAATGGGTGTCAGCGCACTCACTCATTCTAACAGAACTTGGAATGGGAAAAAATGGTGGTATGATGGTAAAAAGACCATTCTTACAGATAAGGAAGTTGCTTTTGGGACTGGGACTTTCTACAAGCAAAATCAAGAATTGGTAGACGACCAAGTAGAAGTTGGTTTTGGAAATGCTAAGATATATTACGACAATGCAGAGATTTTAGGAGATACTGCAAGCCTGAAAGTAGAAGTTGGTTTTGGCAATGCAGTTATCTATGTTCCCCAACATTGGCGAGTGGATTTGAAGGTGGAAACTTTCTGTGGTGTAGCCAAGGCAGATACTTCTCTAGCTCCAACCAGTAAAACTTTGATTATACGTGGAGATGTGGCTTTTGGAAAGTTGGGGATTGTCTACGTTAAATAAAAAAATCTTCCAATCCCCTTGCAAAAATGAAGAAAGTGTGATAACATAGTACAGTATGTGGTGCTAGCACATCCGCTATATTAGATCTAATAGGAGGAAAACACAATGGCTAAAGTATGTTACTTTACAGGTCGTAAGACTGTATCAGGAAACAACCGTTCACACGCGATGAACCAAACAAAACGTGCCGTAAAACCAAACCTTCAAAAAGTTACTGTTCTTATCGATGGTAAACCTAAAAAAGTTTGGGCTTCAGCTCGTGCTTTGAAATCAGGTAAAGTTGAACGCGTTTAATAATAAAAGTAAGGAGACCTTAGGGTCTTTTTTCTTTTACTGTAGATATAAAATCATTTGAAAAATAGAGTAAATATCCGCTGATACAGTATTCTGCTTTTACACTTGGGCTGAAATATGATAAAATAGAGTATCAACTAGTTGAGGTAAAAAGGATGACTGTAAAAATTAATACAAAAGATGGTCAAATCGAACTAACAGATGAAGTGATTGCAACCGTCGTAGGTGGAGCAGCAACTGAAATTTTTGGTGTGGTCGGTATGGCTAGTAAAAATGCCCTCAAAGATAATTTCCAAGCCCTTCTAGGTAAGGAAAATTATTCTAAAGGTGTCGTCGTAAAGGCGGCCGAAGATGGCAGTATTGCAGTTGATGTATATACCGTGTTGAGCTACGGAACAAAGATTAGCGAAGTGTCAAAAAACATTCAAGAGCGTGTTCGTTTTAGTTTGGAAAACCAACTTGGAATTACTGCTCAGACTGTAAATGTCTACATTCAAAATATCAAAGTTGTAGGAGAATAACCGTGTCAAAAATTACTACTAGCTTATTTCAAGAAATGGTGCAGGCTGCATCAACTCGCTTGAATAAGCAAGCTGAATATGTCAATTCATTAAACGTCTTTCCAGTTCCAGATGGAGATACTGGAACAAACATGGGAATGACCATTGAAAATGGAGCTAAAGAAGTTGCAGACAAGCCAGCTTCTACAGTTGGCGAGGTAGCGAGCATTCTTGCCAAAGGTCTTTTGATGGGTGCGCGTGGAAACTCAGGCGTTATTACGTCTCAGCTTTTCCGTGGATTTTCACAAGCCATCAAGGATAAAGACGAGTTAACAGGTCAAGACTTGGCCCTTGCCTTCCAATCAGGTGTGGAAGTTGCCTATAAGGCCGTTATGAAACCAGTTGAAGGAACGATTTTGACAGTTTCACGTGGAGCTGCTATCGGTGCTAAGAAAAAAGCTGAGCAAACAGATGATGCTGTTGAAGTCATGCGCGCAGCCTTGGAAGGTGCTAAAACAGCACTAGCTAAAACGCCAGATATGCTTCCAGTATTGAAAGAAGTTGGCGTTGTGGATTCAGGTGGTCAAGGACTGGTCTTCATCTATGAAGGTTTCCTTTCAGCTCTTACTGGCGAATATATTGCATCTGAGGACTTTGTAGCGACTCCGGCCAACATGAGTGAAATGATCAATGCGGAGCACCACAAGTCTGTAGCTGGTCATGTAGCGACTGAGGACATCACCTTTGGTTACTGTACTGAAATCATGGTAGCTCTTAAGCAAGGTCCAACCTATGCCAAAGATTTTGACTACGATGAATTCCGTAACTACTTGAATGAACTCGGGGATTCTCTCCTTGTTGTCAATGATGATGAAATTGTCAAAGTCCATGTCCATACAGAAGATCCAGGACTGGTTATGCAAGAAGGTCTCAAATATGGTAGCTTGGTCAAGGTGAAAGTTGACAATATGCGGAACCAACACGAAGCACAGGTTGAAAAAGAAGCTGCTCAAGTTAGCAAACCAGCTGAAGAAAAAGAATATGCTTTGATTGCTGTCGTTGCTGGTAAAGGTCTAGCAGATATCTTCCGTTCTCAAGGTGTGGATTATGTTATCGAAGGCGGTCAAACCATGAACCCTTCAACAGAAGACTTTATCAAGGCTGTTGAACAGGTCAACGCTCGTAACATTATCTTCTTGCCAAACAACAAGAATATCTTCATGGCAGCTCAATCTGCAGCAGAAGTTTTGGAGCAACCAGCAGTAGTGGTAGAGACTCGTACTCTTCCTCAAGGTTTGACAAGTCTTCTTGCCTTTGATCCAAGCAAGTCAATTGAAGAAAATCAAGAGCGTATGACTGCAGCCCTTAGAGATGTCGTTAGCGGAAGCGTCACAACAGCCGTTCGTGATACAACCATTGATGGTTTAGAAATCCATGAAAACGATAATCTTGGTATGGTTGATGGGAAAATTCTTGTGTCAAACCCTGACATGCACCAAACCTTGACAGAAACATTGAAACATATGTTGGATGAAGATAGTGAAATCGTAACCTTCTATGTCGGTGAAGACGGAAGCGAAGAACTTGCCAATGAAATTGCTCAAGAAATCGCAGAAGAGTTCGAAGATGTTGAAGTCGAGATTCATCAAGGTCAACAACCTGTTTACCCATACCTATTTAGTGTGGAATAAAAATTTAATAGATTAAAAAGACAGTAAAAAGCTCAAAAAATCACTTCCTGTGCTATACTGTAATTGAAATTTTTTTAGTTTTGGCGTTAGAACTGTTTCCTCAGTCCTA
>NZ_NCVN01000005.1:0-55070 GCF_002096925.1 Streptococcus mitis
TACCCTGACACGGATTTCCACTGGTTTTTACAATTTTTTTAAGACTAACTTCCACTTCTACTAGCGGTGGAACTTAGTTTGGGAATTTAGCTTTTGATTGTTTTTTCTAAAATTTGTAGAAGAATTAAAAAAACTGAATGTAGTTTTAAAAGAAAAACACTTATTAACCTTTAAATTAAAAGAAGTAAAAAAGTCCCTTTAAAAGGAACTTCTTCTATTTATAATTAAAAGTCTCCCCTGCCAACTTATCAGCTAGCTTGGGAAATAGGGTATAAAACTTATGGGCTAGGTTCAACAAGACTGGGAGATTGAGTTCTCGTTTGTTTTTTCCTATAATCTTGACAATCTTTTTAGCCACTGTATCTGGTTCTAGCAAGAAACGGTCAACCGACTTAAGATAAGTCCCATCTGGGTCCGCTTGGTCAAAAAATCCTGTTCGGATTGGTCCTGGATTGACCGTCGTTACATAAACACCGTAGGACATGAGTTCGAGACGCAGAGCATTTGAAAACCCAATGGCCGCAAACTTGGTCGCTGAGTAAAGGCTGGACTTACCAGTAGCTATTAGACCTGCCATGCTGACGATATTGATGATATGGCCTTTTCGGCTTTCCTTCATACGAGCAGCAAGGCGACGAGACAGATTCATCAAAGCAAAGGTATTGACCTCGAACATCTGGTGAATATCTTGGTCAGAAATCTGGTCAAATTCCTCGAAAATCCCGTAACCAGCGTTGTTAATCAAGACATCAATCTTGCCATAGCGGAGATAGAGATCAGTGACCAGAGATGCTAAGGCTGAATCATCGGTAATGTCTATTTCAATCAATTCTGCACGGGGATGGTTTCCGTAGAGTTGGGCTAATTTTTCCTTATTTCTACCAAGCAAGATGAGTTGGTCATTTGGCAAGAGTTTGACTATTTCTTGGGCTAGACCACCGCTAGCTCCGGTAATGAGAATAGTAGGCATACTTATCCTTTCTCAATCTTTTAGATTTCCACTTCTTCTAAGTCTTTGACCACATGGACATTTTCAAAAACACTAGCAGCGTCTTTTTTGAGCTTGCTGATATCTTTTGAGAGGAAACGGGCACTGATATGGTTGAGCAAGAGGCGTTTGGCTCCTGCTTCTACCGCTACTTGTGCAGCTTGCATGTTAGTAGAGTGGCCATGGTTACGAGCAATTTTTTCATCACCCTTGCCATAAGTGGACTCATGGACAAGGACATCTGCATTGACAGCCAGACGCACACTGGCATCCGTTTTGCGAGTGTCACCCAGAATAGTGATAATTTTACCTGGACGTGGGGCTGAGATATAGTCTGACGCCTTGATTTCAGTCCCATCTTCTAAAACAACGTCCTGACCGTTTTTAATTTTTCCAAAAAGTGGGCCAAATGGGACACCAGCAGCCTTAAGTTTTTCAGCATCCAGCGTTCCTTCCAAGTCCTTTTGAATGACACGATAGCCAACACAGAAAATAGTATGATCCAGCTCCTCTGCATACACCGTAAATTTATCGGTCTCAAGGATTTTTCCTAGAGAATCTTGGTCAAACTCATGAAAATGAATACGGTAAGGCAGGCGCGAACCTGACACACGAAGGCTGGTTAAGACAAATGACTTGATTCCTTGAGGTCCATAGATTTCCAAATCTGTCTGCTCTTCATTGGCCTGAAAGGCACGACTAGAAAGGAAACCTGGCAAGCCAAAGATGTGGTCTCCATGTAGGTGGGTAATAAAGATTTTGCTGACCTTACGTGGTCGAATTGTGGTTTCCAGGATGCGATTTTGCGTACCTTCTCCACAGTCAAAGAGCCAGACTTCGTTAATCTCGTCCAAGAGTTTCAGAGCGAGACTTGAAACGTTGCGGGCTTTAGAGGGCTGACCTGCCCCCGTTCCTAAAAATTGAATATCCATTCGATACTTTCTAATTAATCAATATATAACATGGCTGTGCGGTTTTCCGATCGGAAATAGCGCTTGCCAGAAAAAGCTGTAGCTTCTTGTAATAACTCCTCTTGGCTGTAACCTTTAAGACGCTTGCGACCATCAGCCAAGCTTTCCAAATCAGTCAAAGCTGTGAGACTCTCCATGCTAACAACTTCCTCATCTCCAACAGCCTTCATGTAAATCTTACCAGACTCTTCAAAGACCAGTTGATGGGGGAAAATTTGCGCAATTTCAAAGAGCAAGTCTTCTGAAAGAACCTCTTTATCTTCAGAGAAAATCCGACCCAGACCCTCACTCTCATAACAAAAACCAAAGGATTTACCAGACAGATTAAGCCGAATAAAAGGCTTATTTTCTAGGGTGAAACTTGGCTCAGTATTGTAAAGATTCAGTTCCTGACTGAGTTCCGCAAAATAATCCGTCGCAGCCTCAGGACTTTTTTTCTGATAGAGTTCTGCAAAGTAAGCATTGACCACGCTGGGCGGAGGTGTGATCAGTGCCAACTGCTCTTGCTCTGTTTTACCAGCTAGAAGCTGATCTAGATAGACCTTGTCCAGACTTGTATAGCCCCCATATTTTAGAGCCAACGTTTTAATATCAGTCATAAAATTCCTCTAACCTCCATTTGTTTTTCTCGGAAATGTAGCCTGTAATCACTTCGCCATCCTCCTGATAATCACGTTCTTCCAGAATCGCTACACTTTCTAAATCATGAATCTTATAGGACTTAGAAAAAGGCACGCGCAGGGTAAAAGATTCAAAAATATCCTTGATTTTCTCTAAAAATAGTGTCTGCAAGTTCTCACGACTATCCTCAGACTTGGCAGAAATGAGGGTATAAGGCGTTTGGGTCGGCGTAAAATCCTCCACCAAATCCGCTTTATTATAAAGGGTCAAGCGAGGAATATCTTCCATGTCCAGGTCTTTCATGATGGACAGAACCGTTTTTTCATGTTCCTCATGGTAAGGATTGCTGGCATCGATAACATGAACCAAAAGGTCTACATGCTTGCTTTCCTCCAAGGTTGACTTAAAACTGGACACTAACTCTGTCGGCAAGTCTTGGATAAATCCAACGGTATCAGTCAAGGTCACTTGGAGATTCCCTCCCAGATGGATACTCTTAGTTGTCGCATCCAAAGTCGCAAATAGCTCGTCAGCCTCATACTGGGTCTTACTGGTTAAAGTGTTCATGATAGTTGACTTCCCAGCATTGGTATAACCAATCAAACCAATCTTAAAGGTACTCGACTCCAAACGTTTTTCTCTAACAGTTGCTCGATTTTTCTCAACCACCTTGAGCTGGCGCTCGATATCCGTGATTTGATTGCGAACGCTACGACGGTTCAGCTCCAGCTGGCTTTCACCAGGTCCCCGAGAACCAATTCCCCCTGCCTGACGGCTGAGCATAATACCTTGGCCAACTAGACGGGGTAGGAGGTACTTGAGCTGGGCTAGGTGGACTTGAAGTTTGCCTTCATGGCTTCGAGCCCGCATGGCAAAGATATCCAAAATCAACTGCATACGGTCAATGACCTTGACACCCAGAACTTCCTCCAGATTGACATTCTGCCTTGGCGTCAGACGGTTGTTGACGATGACAGTGGTAATTTCTTCTGCATCCACCATGAGCGCAATTTCTTCTAACTTACCAGATCCGACGAAGGTCTTGGAATCATATTTTTCACGTTTTTGTCTGTAGCTATCTACAACGACTGCACCAGCTGTCTTAGCTAGACTGGCCAATTCTTCCATAGAGAGGTCAAAATTGTCCATGCCCTGCAATTCTACACCTATGAGCAGGACTCGCTCCTCTTTTTTCTCCGTATCAATCATCTAAAAACTCCTCTATCTGGCTTAAAATGCGGTCTTGCACACCAGACTCTCCAATCTGATAAAAGGTGACCTGCATGCGATTACGGAACCAAGTTAGCTGACGCTTGGCAAAACGACGAGTCGCCTGTTTGAGACTCTCACTGGCTTCCTCCAAGGTCTGCTCTCCACGGAAGTAAGGAAAGAGTTCCTTATAGCCAATTCCTTTAGCAGCCTGCACATCTGGATAATGGTCAAACAACCACTTGGCTTCGTCTAGAAGTCCAGCTTCAAACATCAGGTCCACTCGGTGATTGATACGTTCATATAATTGACTGCGCTCATCATCCAAGCAGATAATCAGTGATTCATATAGACTCTCTTGATTTTCCAAATCCTGACCAAAATGGGCAATTTCCAATGCACGCATAGCACGACGACGATTAAATTGGGGAATCTCAAAGCCTGCTTGCTCCACAAGATGAGCTAGTTCCTCATCTGTATAAGGCTCCAAACTAGCCCGATAGGCCAAAATCTCCTCATGGGGAGTCTCCCCACCCAGGTGGTAACCTTCTAGCAAGCTCTGGATATAAAGTCCAGTCCCACCAGCGATAATGGCAAGCTTGCCACGACTGTGAATATCCTCAATAGTCACCTTAGCTTCTGAAACAAAATCAAAAGCCGAGTAAGACTCGGTTACCTCTCTAACATCGATTAAATGATGAGGAACAGCTGCCTGCTCTTCTGGACTAGCCTTAGCCGTCCCTATATCCAGACCTCGATAGACTTGCTGGCTATCTCCACTAACCACTTCGCCATTAAAACGCTTTGCAACTTCGATGGCAAGGGCTGTTTTTCCAACTGCAGTCGGTCCAACAATCACAATTATTTTTGTTTTCATCTTTTTTCCTTGAAAAATTCCCATTTTTTCGTTACTATTATTATAACACAAAAAGGTCAGTCAGAAAAATGTGACCTCTTGAGGAGGCTGGCTGGTATAGAATATAAAGGAGGAAGACTCATGGCTAAAGGATTCGCTAAAGGTCTTGTAACAGGTGTCGCAGGAACTGTCGCTGCAGTTGCAGGTGCAGTATACGCATTTAAAAAGAAAGTGATTGAACCAGAAGAGCAAAAAGCAGCTTTCATCGAAGAAAACCGTAAAAAAGCAGCTCGTCGCCGCGTATCACGTTAAGAAACAAAAGAAGTTGGGATTATTCTCAACTTCTTTTTTCTATTCTTTTAAATAGCTAGGTCAAACTTCAACTGCGGCTTGACAGGGTCATAATCCACCAACTCAAAGTCCTCTGCTCTAATATCAAAGAAATTAGTCCCATCTGGCACATTCAAGACCAAACGTGGTTGGCAGTTTGATGGCTCACGACGGAGCAATTCCTGAGCTTGTTCAAATTGATTGTCATAGATATGGAGATTGTTGATGAAGTAGAAGAACTTCCCAACCTTCCAGCCGAAATGCTTGGCAATCATCATTTGAAGAGCCACATACTGCATAGCATTGATGTGGTGGGCCACCAACATGTCATTCGAACGCTGGGTCAAGGTCGCATCCAGATAGATTTCCCCATCTACACGGCGGACATCAAACATGGTCTGAAAGGCACACGGAAGGAGGCCCTCTGTCTCCTCAAAAGCTTGGTAATCCCAAAGGGAGATGATGTTTCGGCGGTTCCAAGGGTTGGCTTCCAACTGTTTGAGAAGCTTATTGATGATGTCGTGTTTCTTAACAACAGCACCATAGCGCTCACCAATGGTTCCTGTATCTCCCACTTCCCAGTCATTCCAGTAGTGAACATTGTACTTGTCATTAAGCACGTCTAGGCTATTAGACTGGTCTTGGTAAATCCAGAGCACTTCCTTGATGGCTGATTTGATGGCAATAGGACGCAAGGTTGTGATGGGGAATTCCCCCTTGGCCAAGTCATACTCTGCAAAGGCACCCGTTACATACTTGGAGTTGGCAACTGTCCCATCCTTGTACTTGGGACGTGCCTGCTCAGAAAAGACACCGTCTTTGAGGATTCGTTCAATATTCTCTTTAAAAATCGTATCTGCTTTTGTCATTTACTCTCACCTCATTTATTGTCCTAACTAGTATAGCATAAAAAAGAAAAGAGGAACATTACTAACTCTAGGTTAGCATTTTTCCTCTTTTTTTATCTTATTGCAATACAAGTGATGCTGCTCCGATAACTCCAGCGTCATTTCCTAGAGTTGCAAGAGCTAGTTTAGTTGTTGTGCGTACTTGTGGGAAGGTATTTTCGTCGTAAACCTTTTGAACACCTTGTAGAAGGAATTCTCCTGCAGCTGACACACCGCCACCGATAACGATTGTTGATGGGTTTAGGATTGAGCCAATGTTAGCACAAGCGATTCCCAAGTAACGTGAGAAATTACGGTAAACGATCAAAGCAAGATCGTCTCCTTCTTTTGCCAAATCAAAGACAGTCTTAGCAGTTACTTCTTCTCCATTATCAATCAAGCGTTTCAAGGCTGCATCACCTTCGTATTCGTCGGCATAACGACGAGTCAAGTTGACAATACCTGTTGCTGAAGCAACTGTCTCAAGGCAACCTTTCTTACCGCAAGTACATGCGATTGGTTGGTCAAAGTCAACAGTGATGTGGCCAAGCTCACCTGCTGCACCAGCAACACCGTGAAGCAATTTGCCTTCTGCGACGATACCGCCACCAACACCAGTACCGAGTGTCATAAAGACAACGTCTGGTTGGTTATCTCCAGCACCCATCCAGCGCTCACCAAGAGCAGCTACGTTGGCATCATTATCGATGAAGAAAGGAATACCCAAGGCTTTTTCAATCTTTTCTTTGATTGGTTGAAGGGTTTTCCAGTTGAGGTTGTAGGCACCAATAACAGTCCCTTTTTCACGGTCAACCACACCTGGTGATCCCATCCCAATACCTTGGAAGTCCGCTGCTGCTAATCCAAGCAAGTCCAAGCGATGTTGAATAGACTCAATCATATCATCAACGATATGACTTCCCTCATCCAAAATGTTAGTCTTGATAGACCATTTTTCTTGGATTTCTCCTGCTGTTGTCAAGATTGCAAATTTGATAGAAGTTCCACCAAGGTCAATCCCAATAATCTTTTGACTCATCATATTCTCCTTTTTCATTATGAATTAATTGAAAATGCTTACAGTACTAGTATAACAAAATTCACTCATTTATGCAAAGGTTTGCATTAACTTTCTAGATTTTATCCTTACTTATGGTTTCCATAGACCTGAAGCATCTACATAGTAGCGGCCTCCATCAACTCGCTCATTTTTAGCCATTTTACCATCTGATTTCAAATAGTAGTTTCCTTGCCATGCATTGCGAGCATAAGAGCCATCTGATTTCAAATAATACCAAGCTTGATAAGAAGAGTCATGAATCCATTCGCTCTGGGCCATTTTACCATCTGATTTCAAATAGTAATTTCCTTGCCATGCACTATAAACATAAGATCCATCTGATTTCAAGTAATACCAAGCTTGGTAAGTAGCATCATAAACCCATTCATTGATAGCCATTTTACCATCTGATTTCAAATAGTAATTTCCTTGCCATGTACTATAAGCATACGAACCATCTGATTTCAAGTAATACCAAGCTTGATAGGATGAATCATAAATCCATTCGCTCTGGGCCATTTTCCCATCTGCTTTCAGGTAATAGCTTCCCTGCCAAGCATTTTTTACTGGATTTCCATTTCCATCAAAGTAATACCAAGCGCCGTCCTGCTTAACCCAACCACTTGCTGTAGATGAAGTTGTATCAGTTTGAGTTGTCGTTGATTGTTTTGCTTTGAAAGCACCCTTAGGAGCATTTTTCAATTCGCAAGCCACACCATCATGATCGCGGTCTAACTTGGCAGAATAACCAGATTCTCCCTCGTGAATATCTGAGTATCCATTCGCCCAAGCTTCTTTACAACTAGAAAAATGAATGTTTTCTTCTGCTAACACAGGTTGTGAAAACAAGGCTAAAACTGGCAAGGTTGCCAGACTCATTTTTAAAAATAGACGTTTATTCATTTCTTTCTCCTATAACGATGTTATCGATTTCACTATTATTTTATCAAACTTATTTCAGCAATTCAAGGAAAGGTTTAATCTGTTCAGCAAACTCTTTTGGTTTAGCCTTATTCAAGACATGAGGACCATCTGGTATAATCTGAAATTGAGATTCTGATATTAGTTTATGAAGACTTCTCATAGAATTAAGATTCGGTTTATCTTTGCTGCCACAAATTAGTAAGGTTGGATAAGGACAAGTTCTTGATATATCAGTTAAATCAAGTGTCTTCAATTCCTCAGAAACTCCGACCATAAGAGCTTTGTCTGCTCCCTGTTTTTCAAATGTCCTTTTGGGGAGTAGTTGAAATATCAGCAACTGAAGATAAAATAGGATATTACCGGACAGTTTAAGTGGACATCCTGATAGAACCAAAGCTCGAAGATTTGATAAATTGTAACTAGATAGTTCTAATGCCAGGGCAGCACCTAAGGACAATCCAACCAAAATAAAAGGTTCTGTCTCTTGAGCTAGATGCTGATAAACCCGCTCTTTAGCTTGTTGATAGTTGCTAACTCCAGAAGGAAATAACTCAATAGCCTCAGAAGGATAATCTGTCAGTAGATTCCGAACTTCTTTCCAACTATCTGCTGACTGACCTAACCCGTGTAAAAATATTAATTTCATTTAGTTCTCCCTTACTGACAACTCATACAAGCCCCTGACTGCATTACAGCCATAGATAGCTTCTGATCCCTTCAAATCTTCTATGGTCAAGACTTTCTCTTTTACTTGTCCGCTTTCAAGCAAGTTTTGACGATAAATTCCTTGTAAAAGACCTAGTTGACTTGGCGGTGTATAGAGTTTCCCATCCATTTTCAAGACCAGATTCCCAATAGTGGTTTCAAGAAGTTTGCCATCAGCAGTGTGATAGATGATTTCCTGATCTCCCATTATCAAATGCGGTCGGTGAGTCGTTTTGAAGTAGGTAAAGGCTTGTTGCAAATTGGCTTCCTTAAGGCAAAGTTTGGCCTGACAAAAACTTGGACTGAGGGGTGTTAATACTCGGCGATCGACTTCTATCTCTCCAGACTTGCTGAGAGAAATACGCAAGCGGTAATCTTGATTAGCATCACAAGCATGACACTCTTCCTCTATCTTTTGTTTCAAGTTTTCTGAATCAAATGGAAAGGCAAAATACCGACTAGCTTTTCTCAGCCTTTCCAGATGTTGTTCTTCAAACATCAGTTGTTTTTGGCTGATTTTTCCAGTTGTAATTAATTGGAAGCGAGCTTGTTTACGATAGAGAACTGCTGCCTTTTGATGAACCTCGCGGTATTCAGATTCCCATGTGCTATCCCATGTAATGCCTCCGCCTACTCCATAGATAGCTTGCCCCTTGTAGAGTTGAATGGTCCGGATAGCAACATTAAAAATCCGTCGTCCATTTGGAAGCAAGAGACCAATCGTTCCGCAGTAGACTCCACGCGGTTGTGGCTCCAAGTCCTTTATAATTTCCATAGTCGCAATTTTCGGAGCTCCTGTTATGGAACCGCAAGGAAAGAGAGAACGGAATATTTCAACAAGATCAACATTCTCTCGCAACCGACTCTTGATAGTCGAAGTCATCTGCCATACAGTCGAATATTGCTCTACCTGACACAAGCATTCCACATGCTCACTTCCCACCTCAGATAGTCGGTTCATATCATTACGCAAGAGGTCCACAATCATCATATTTTCAGAACGATTTTTGGGATCCTGTTCCAACCAAGCTGCCTGGTCCAAGTCCTCTTGATTGGTCAGTCCACGTTTTGTTGTCCCCTTCATTGGCCGTGTCGTCAAATCACGTCCCTTTTGTTCAAAAAAGAGCTCCGGACTCATGGAAATCACTGCCATCTCATCATGCTCAACATAGGCATTATAGCCCGCCTCCTGCTCCACTACCATACGATTATAAATAGCAAAAGGATTGGCAGTCACTGCTTGCTTGAGCTGAACCGTATAGTTGACCTGATATGTGTCACCTTGACGCAGATGATGATGAATCTGAGCAATGGCTTTTTCATAGTCTTTCTTTGATGTTACTTCCTGCCAATTTGACGGCATATCAACTTCGTCATAAGTTAACGGAATACTAGATTTCTCTACACTATCATGAACCGTAAAGTAGAGCAGATACTCTCCCAACAAAGGTGCAGGGTGAACAGCTAATTTCTCCTCAAAAGCCGGTGCAGCTTCATAACTGACATAACCTACTACATAGTAGCCTTGTTGCTGGTAGTCTTCCACCCGGGCTAATAGTTCCTTAACTTGAGCCAAGTTTCTTGTTTTTAATTCTAAAATAGGCTTGGTAAAAGTGTATCTCTCACCCAAAGTTCTAAAATCAATTACTGTTTTTCTATGCATAGCTTAAGTATAGCATAAAAAGGTAAATCAAGAAAAACTTAATCTACCTTTTTACTCATCTATTTAATACAATTTATGCTTTAAAAAGATTTCCTGAGAATCCGTCTGTATTCTTAAGAAGTGCTTTAAAGACTTTTGATTTAAGCTCTACAGTTTTAGCTGTTCCATTACCTGCTAAGTCAGCCTCAACCGCCTTGTCAAATAAGGCTTTTAGTTCAGCATAAGTGGTAATTTGTTTACCATCAATCTCAATTGCAGTAAATCCTTTTTCACCTTTTTCTTTCACTTCTTTGTAGTACTCTTTCTTCCAATCTTCAAGGTTAGTGAATCTTCCATTAGAAACTTTCTTAATAATGAAGTCATCACCTAACATCTTATTATTTTCTTTATTAGCTGCATCTTGATATTTGCTAGAAGCATATCCAACAAATCCATTCTCGTATCCGAAGTAACCCCACATACGGAATGTATTGTGTTTAAACGATGCAGCACCAGGTGCACCTTGACTCGTATTTCCGCCATAGATACCTGTCATCATATTCATATTGACATAAGCAGAGCTGAAGTCCGTTGGGTTATAAGTACCGTCACCAGGAGCTCCATGTTTCGTCATTAGGTTATTAGTAATTAAATCATCAATTGTATTAATTGCTAATTTTTTCTCATCCTCTGTCAACTCACGAATTTTATCGAACTGATGACCTGAATTTCCGCTACGGTATTGTCGATCCATTTTCTTGAACCAGCGACTTGTATTTCCTTTTAACTGCGGTAATACAGCATCAGCCTCAAGATGGTCTAACATCATAAGAGCATCATTATAGTTCTTCATGTAGTGATCGATTTGTTCACGAGTTTGTAATTTATCAGGATCTGGGTTATACCATTGATCTCCATCATTTTGACGATGATAAGCCATGTTAATCCCTAAAGCGCCATACTCACCATTATATGTTGATTTATCAGGTGTTTGTAACATACCTTGAGCATATGCTTCAAGGCCTGTACCTGGACGATGTCCATGACCACCAAGATATGCCATACGGTCATTTATGTGAGTTGTTTCATGTGTAAAGGCTGAAATACCAAAGTCGTCTAACATACTTGTTACCATGAAGAAAACTTGTTCATCTTCATATGGTTTTCCATAAACTTTAGCCATAGCTCCCATATTCCAATTAATTTGATGCCATCTGTCTGTAGGGCCAAATAACTCACGAATTGGTGTCGCTACCTTACCATCTGTACCATATCCACGACGATTAGCATCCTTAATACCCGCATAAGCTTGATTATCCCATACAGGTGTAGGAACCATATTTTGACTCTTAAGCAGTCTATCACGAACATTTGGAAGTGCAAGACGTGACCAGAAGTCTAAGTATGTTTGTTGAGCTTTAGCTACATAATTAATACGTTCTTTGAAAGCTTCACGTTCAGCTTCTGTATTTTTACCATATTTTTCAAATGAACTATAAGCCATAGTATTATAGGTTGAAATCATAAAGATATGTGCTTTCTTCAAGTTCAATAATGGTAAAATCATACGCGCATGCATATTATTATTCAGACCATCAAAGACACGATGACGTTTATTTTTGAAGTCTGGATTTGTTGTTTCAGGTTCTACAACATAAACATTTTTAGCTGAGTGAATAAACCAGTCGTTAAGATCTGTATCATTTGTGAAGAGACGCATATTATAATCTAAGAAACTACGTAAATCACCTTTACCAGTGTCTCCTGCAATAATTTCACGGTATGCATCTTGAGTTCTATCACCCTTTAAGTTCTTTTCTTGCGAGCCAATTCGAATCAATCTGTCAATAACACTTGGTGTCGTACCATAGAAGTCTGGTTTAAACATCATCATATTCTTAATGTTCAAGTCACCATATTCAATTCCATAATAACGATTGAGGTAAGTAAGTGCCATCATAATTTTAGCTTTATTATCTTCTACTTTCTTAAGAAGTGCTTTTATGGCTGCCTCATCACCATTTAACTGATGATCTTCATTTTCAACAAGAGCTTTTACTAATTTATCAAGATTTCCTTTTACTTCTGCGAAACTTTCTTCTAAATATAATGCTCCAACATTACCTGTTATCGCACGAACTTCAGGAGATTCAAGAGTAATCGTATCTAATTTCGCTTTAACATCACTTAGTAATTGAACACGATCTTTAACTACCATATTTGGTGTGTAAACTACATCACCTAAATCTGTAATACCGTATTCTTTTACTTGTTCTACGTTTGACGTAGCTTTAGCTGATACAGCTTTTTCTTCTTTCGTACCATCAGCGTAATGAATCATAATATGATCAGCATCTGATAAATCGGTCACAAATTGTCCATCTTTCATACCTGTAACAGATAAAACTTCCGTATTTAGTAATTTAGAATCTGCAGGAATCTTGTTACCTTGGTTTATAATCCACTCTTTATTGTAGAATGGTTGAAGTTTTTCAATATTACGGTAAGCAAGTTCACGAGATACGTCATAATCTTGAGTAGATTTGTAAGTATCTGCTTTTGCTGCCTTATGGTTTAACTTATCTACAAAATGTTCAGTTATTGTATATTCATGTGCAGTAATTCCCATTTTAGCAATTCTGGCATCGGCTTCTTCTTGGGAAACACCCTTCCAACGACTAGAGCGAGAATATGATTGTTTACCTTCACTTACACCATTAACGAATACATTATTATTTCGAACCCAGTTTGCACCAAAGTAATCATCATCCTCTGCATCACGAGAACCGTAAAGAATCTCACCACCATTCTTCACTTTCATCATGGTAACGTTATTTTCAGCAAGCCCCCACGACCAATTAGAATGAAGCAGACCACCTGTTTCAAGAGGTTCTTTCACATCAATCGTACCTTTTGCCACGGAATTCTTCAGACGTCCCCATGCACTAACGTCCATTGGGTTATCACCGTGATTCAATTTAGCAACAAGGCCACCGACCTTAGCTTTATTCCCTTTAATATATGCATCAATGTAAGAGTTGTCTGTGTTACTTCTCCAGCTTTCGCTAACAAGGCCACCAGACCACCATCCTGCATTACCTACACTTGTAATGTTACCAATAAAGGCTACATTACGCATATTGGATTCATCCAGTTTATTGACCATACCAGTAACATCATTGTTACCTACAACATTACCTGTTACTTTAATGTTTTCAATCGTTGACTTTTTAAACATCTCACCAAGCGGTGCTGTCTTATTAGCCCAAGGCATGTTGATATCGACATTACCTAGATTGAAGTCATGAATATGAGCGTTTTCAACTCGGTTGAATAGTGGACGCGCTAGGTTATGAATTGTAAAGCGGTTATCCCCATCACTAGACAACTTACCTTTAAACGTTCCTGTTACATACTGTTTACTTGGTGTTGGAACATTGGCAGCATTCAAATCTGCACCAAGTTTAAACTCACCAGTTGGGTCTTTTTGCATATCCTCAATGAGTTCTTTAAAGTTGTAATAGACATTTCCAATCTTTGGTAATTGTTTTTCAAAGTAATGTACATACTCTTCGCTTAGTGTATCATCAGCTCTACGTTGAACTAAGTCTGGAGCTTTTGCTACCACTTTGTACAATGTTTTTCCATCAACAACAACTTCTTCAACAGAACTTACCGCAAGTCTTGTTGTTTTGTTATCATGAGTGGTTACTCGTAAGTAAAGTGGAGCAACGTCTGTCGGCTTTTCAGTTAATAAGCTCTTATCTGTTTCAACACCAGCATCATCCACACTCATCAAGCTTGTTTCTTTGATGTTTTTGATTTCAACTTTTTTAAGGTCTAACTGAATTTCTTTATCTTCTAATGTTTCAGTTTCTTCGCCTTCGCCTCGATCATAGACCATCGTTGTGGATAGTGTATAGCCTTGATAATATTTCAAGTTGTCTAAAGTAGCTTGTAATTTATTTTCTTCTACTGTCACTTCTTTAACAACTTGTCCAGTCTTATCTTTCAGAGCTACTTTAATCGATTTGATCTCTACTCCAGCTGGTTTATTCAATGTATAACTAGCTGTAGCGCTCTTCTTCAAGACATCTTTTTCTGTTTTAGCCCATTCTAAGATTGGTTTTTCTAAACCTTTTGTACCTTTTTTGATAATCTCATCTTGAGGTTGGTCAATTACTGTTTCCTTAACTATTGGAGCTTCATTTGTTTTTTCTCCACGAATTGTTTTATAAGTTTCAGTAATTTGTTTCTTACCCTCTACACCTTTTTGAGCTACTTGTCTTGTTCCGCGTTTTAAAGTGTCATCTTCTTGTTCTTTTGTTTCAAAAGGAATGACTTCTTCTCTTGTTTCAACTGTTGTTCCTTCAAGTGGTTTCGTTCCTTTTTTAACGACTTTAGAAACGGCAGGCATTTTCACTTCTGTAGTTGTAGAAAGAACTTTGTCTGTTTCCACACCTTCCACTGTTTCGTAAGTTGTTTTCGTAACTTGGATACCTTTAGAACCAGGGGTTTCAACTACTTCTTCATCCACATATTTTGTATCGTCTGGAACTACTTCTGTTGTGAAATCTAATTCACTTTTGGTAGACTTCTCAACTGTACCTGTTGTTACTTTATATTCTGGGTTTACTTCTTGTACTGGTGCTTGACCTTCTTGACCAGGTTCTTGAGTTCCCTTTGTTGAAACTGGTTCTTTATATCCAGGAAGTTCTGGCTGTACTAAAGCTTGGCCTTGCTTCTCGCCTTCTTTTACTTCTTGAACACCTTTGGCTTCATGATACTCTGGTAGTTCTGGTTGCGTCAGAGCTTGTCCTACCTTCCCTTCTTCTTGAGTCCCTTTTGCTTCTACTGGAGCCTCTGGCAATTCTGGTTGTGTTAAGGCTTGGCCAGTTTTACCTTCCTCTTGAGTTCCTTTAGCTACTTGGTGACTTGGTTCAGCTTGTGGTACTGGAGTTGGAGCAGGTTGCACCTCTTTCTTAGTTCCGACTGCAATGACTTGCGACACAGGATTTTGGACTACTTGGTCTTCGATGATTTCTCTAACTTCTTGACCGTTGACCATCGAAACTTTAGTTACAAGGCGACGCTGACCCTTTACTCCAGCTGTGACGATACGAGTCTGTCCTTCTGCTAGATTCGCATCTGGATTTGTGACTGTTTCAAACGGAATCTCCACCAAGCTCTCTTCCTGTCTTGTCTGAGGCTTCTCAGAAATTGGTTTTGCTTCAACCGCAGGAGCAACCGGAGTTTGTGCCAAAGGTTTTTCAACAACAGGTTGGGGAGTGACAGCAGGTGTTTCTTGAACTACTTCTGTTTTCTCGATTTCATTTGCACTTTGCTTTTCTACTGGCAACTGAGGCTTCTCAGCTGAAGCTGGTCTTGATGGATGGAGTTCTGCTTCCTTGAAGTATCCGATGTATTCATAACCATCAATGTGGATAATCCCTTCAGCCAAACCTTCATGTGTAGAGGCCGAAATAGTTTGGTTATAGGAAAGCAATTCTTTATTTTCAAATGCGAATGTCCCATAAGGTACAAAGGTACTGGCTCCTAAAGAACCAATCAAGAGAACACCTAGAACCTCTTTGCGACCTTTTTTGGACACCAAAAAGACTGCTAGAGAAGCAGTTGCCAAGCCAAGACCTGCCAAAGCTAGTTCCTTACTTCCTGTGTAAGGAAGTTGTTGACTGGTAGTTGCCTTCTTACGATAAACTACATAAAGAATATCTTCATCTTGAAATTCTGTTGGAACCTCATGATGAATCAGGGCTTTTTCAGACTCAGTCAATTCCTGCTCCGCCAAATAACGGTAATGAACGCTATGAGTACCACTAACTTCATTGGCGTGCACCTTATCTACTGAAAGGGTACTGGCACCAAAAAGGAAGGCCCCAATGGCTACAGGACCTACCCCAACAGTTAGCTTACGAATGGAATATTTGGTGATTTTTTCTAGTTGTTGTTTTGTTTTTTTCATTCTCACGACTTTCTGATAGAATCTTGTGGATAATGCGCACGCGCACCTCCAATTAATTTTGGACGGCTAGCAAGAGCCGTTACATGGGCATGCCCAATTTCTCTCAAAAGAGGGCGAATAGGAACCTGAACATGCTTGATATGCATTCCAATTGCAGTGTCTCCGATATCCAATCCAGCATGAGCCTTGATAAATTCAACCTCAACTGGATCGCGCATAAACTTGAAGGCTGCCAACTGACCCGAACCTCCTGCATGAAGAGTAGGAAGGACACTAACGATTTCCAGACCAAACTGCTCTGCCACCTGACGTTCAACAACGAGAGCCCGATTGACATGTTCACAACCTTGAACAGCTAGATGAATTCCTTTTTCCTCTAAGATATCTAGGATGGTCTTCACAATGATTTCGCCAATTTCTTGGCTGGATTCCTTGCCAATCTGACCACCTATGACTTCACTAGAAGAAAGGCCCAAAACAAAGATAGATCCTTGCTTCAAATTGGCCTTTTCCAACACATCTTCTACAATCTGGCTTGTTTCTCTTTGAATGTCTTTTTCCTTCATACTTGATACCTCTTTTGTCATTATCTATCATATCGTTTTTTCTTATTTTTAGCAAGATAGACAACCTAGAAAGCTTACCCAATTACGCATAAAACTCCCAGAATTGACTGGGAGTTAACTAGTTTCTATTCTATTTATGTATATTTCAACTGTCGTCCCTTTTGAGGGGACAGAATCGATCTTCATCTGGTAATCTTCTCCAAAATGAAGTTTGAGCCGTTGGTCAACGTTTTGAAGACCAACTCCCCCACGTTTGAGTTGACTTTGACTACTATCGCCAGCATCTTGGAAGCCCACTCCATCATCCTCAATACGGATGACCAAGCCCGAATCCTGTTTCTGAACAGAAACTCTAATATGTCCCTGACCTTCCTTTTCCTTAATGCCATGGTAAAGGGCATTCTCTACAAGAGGTTGTAGGACCAGCTTAGGCAAGACTAGCTTATCAAAGGCAGGATTTTCATCAATCTCATATTCCAGCTTATCTCCATAGCGTTGTTTCTGGATAAAGAGATACTGGCGGACATGATTGATTTCGTCAGAGAGGCAAATCAAATCTTTACCCTGATTGAGCGCCAAGCGGAAGTAGGTAGCCAAGGACTTGGTCACTTGAACCACTCTCTGACTATCCTGAAATTCAGCCATCCAAATGATGGTGTCCAAGGTATTATAAAGGAAATGCGGATTAATCTGGCTCGATAGGGCTTGAAGTTGGTACTGACGGGTCGTTTCTTCCTGCCTGCGAATATCCGCCATCAGCTGATCAATCTGATCCAACATGGTATTGAACTGACGAGACACTTCTCTCAGTTCATAAGCACCAGCTTCCTTGGCACGAATATTCTGACCACCAGAAGCAATCTCCAGCATGGTTTCTCTCAAGTCATTCAGAGGAGCAATCCAGCGTTTAAGACTAAGCCACACCAAGCAGAGACAGGCAAGAAGAGAGGTAGCACTAGCTCCAAGCAAGGTCCACATGAGTTGACTCCGAACCTGGTCTAACTTCTCCAGCGAAGACACGCCAAGCACCGTCCAATCAGTTCCAGCAATCTGTTCCTGACTGACGTAGGATTTGTGATCTGGAGTATAGCCCTGCCCTGTCTCAATATAGGGTTTCATGGCCTCCATTTCGCTAGACGAACTATAAACTGTGTGTTGAGGATGATAAACAAATTCATGGTTTTCATTGATGATGAAGGCAAAGCCCTGCTGACCCAACTGAAGCTGGTTGAGATAGGCTTCTAGAGTTTCGTAGGAAATATCCAAACGAAGCACGCCCAGATTGGTTCCCTTTGCATCAATAAGTTCTTGAGTGACAGAAATGACCCACTGACTATCTGATTTACGAGCTGGAGTCAAAATGGGCTTAGCTCCCTGATGAATGGCCTTTTGGTACCAATCCTCAGCCATCATATCAGAAGAAGTTTTCATCTGCACAGTGTCATCTGTAGAAATGAGCTGACCAGACTTGGTTACCAGCACAACAGCTTTCAAGTCTTGGTCTGCCTTTAAGATGGTCAAAAATAGATTTCGGATTCCCTCTACCTTGTCTGGACTGGGATTCTTAGCATAGGCTAGGACATCCGTCTGCTGGGTCAAACTAGTCGAGGTGGTTTCTAATTTTTTGATATAAGACTGGATAAAGTGGCTAGTCTGACTGATAGTCGTTTGACTATTGCCCTCAATGCTAGCCTCAATGGATGATGAACTAGATTGATAGTAGAAAGTCCCAACCAGAGCTAGGAGAATGAGAAAGACCAGAAAGATGGAAATAACCATTCTGACTAGGAGAGAAGAACGCTTCATCGACCTTCCCCCTTCTTAAACTGACGAGGTGTCACACCTGCAATCTGTTTAAAACGTTGGGTAAAGTAATTCATATCTTCAAAGCCAACCTTTTCTGCGATCTCATAAATCTTTAGATCTGTAGTTAAAAGCAAAAGCTTGGCTTGTTTGACACGTTCTCGCACCAGATAATCCTGAAAAGGCAGTCCCAACTCTTTCTTAATCAAAGAACTCAGATAAGTCGGACTAAAGCCCAAGTCACTGGCCAAGCTCTTTAAACTAAACTGGCTGTCAGCTAGATGGGACTGAATCTTCTGGGCTATGTTTCCTTCAAACTTATCGATCAATAAATCTTGTAACTGCTCTTCCTTTTCTTCCTTATCCAACTTTTGCTTGATTTTCCCCAACATTTCCTCAATATCCTGACGAGAAAAGGGTTTAAGCAGGTAGTCATCCACACCTAGTTTGATAGCAGACAAAGCATAATCAAAATCATCGTAACCTGTTAAAAAGACCAAATGCACCTGAGGATAGGTTTCTCGGACCAGACTGGCTAACTGGATGCCATTTAGCTGAGGCATGTTGATATCGGTTAAAATGATATCTGGCACCTGCTTTTGTATCAATTCCCAAGCCTGCCTTCCATTTTCAGCCTGACCGATGATTTCCATATCGTAGGCTGCTACATTGACCAGCTTGGTCAAGCCTTGTCTTACCAGATATTCATCTTCTACGATTAAGATTCTATAGGTCATGCTTCTCTCCTTTGTCACTTACTAGTATCAGTATAGCAAAATTCTCCTCTAACTGCTTAGGAAAGACCTCTTAATCAACATAATCTAGTAAGTAAGCATAGCCTTTTTCTTCCATTTGGTCTTTGGGAATAAAGCGGATAGAGAGACTATTGATACAGTAGCGCAAGCCACCCTTGTCCTGTGGGCCGTCCGTAAAGACATGGCCAAGGTGAGAATCTCCAACTCGGCTTCGCACTTCCATGCGTGTCATATTGTAAGACTTATCTTCCTTGTAGGTGGCAACATCTGGACTGATGGGTTGGGTAAAACTAGGCCAGCCACAACCAGACTCAAACTTATCCTTTGATGAAAAGAGAGGTTCACCAGTTGCTACATCCACATAGATACCAGATTCAAATTTATCCCAGTAACGGTTTGAAAAAGCTCGTTCTGTTTGATTTTTCTGGGTGACTGCATACTCCTCAGGTGACAAGGTCTTTTTCAATTCCTCATCACTTGGTTTGGGATATTTGCTGGCATCGATGACGGGATAGGCCGCCTGATTGACATTGATATGGCAGTAGCCATTTGGATTTTTCTTGAGATAGTCTTGGTGGTAATCCTCAGCCACTACAAAATTTTTCAAGGTCTCCTTTTCAACTGCTAGAGGTTGATCGTATTTCTTAGCCACCTCATCAAAGACTTGGTTAATCACCTCTAAATCCTTGTCATCTGTGTAATAAACACCAGTACGGTACTGGGTTCCCACATCATTTCCTTGTTTATTTTTGCTAGTTGGATTGATAATGCGGAAATAGTGAAGCAGGATTTCTTTAAGAGAAATTTGATTAGCATCATAGGTAACATGAACAGTCTCCGCATGACCTGTTTGGTTAATCAATTCGTACTTGGTTGTTTCCCCTCTACCATTCGCATAGCCTGATACGGCATCTGTCACTCCAGGAACGCGTGAGAAATATTCCTCAACTCCCCAGAAACAACCTCCAGCCAGATAAATTTCGTGCAAATCTGCATCTTTACTCACTTCTGTTTTTTTCACTGTTTTTCCTCCTTGGCTAACTGATGCTTTCTCAATTTGCGAGCTATCTGTCTGCCCTGTATTTCGCATCAATAGAAAATAGAAACCGGTTATGGCTAGGAAAAAAATCCCTGCCAAGACAAACAATTTTACTTTATCATTCATGACCTTTCTCTACCCCATTTCTTTCAATTCTTTTAGAATCATATCCTTGTCCATAAAACCTGGTTGCGTTTTTACTAGCTTACCTTCCTTGTCTATAAAGGCTTGAGTTGGATAAGAACGGACACCATAACTTTCCAAAAGTTTGCCTGATGGATCAATTAGAACTGGGAAATTTTTATAATCCAAGCCCTTGTACCAGTTTTTAAAGTCCGCTTCTGCTTGCTCCCCCTTGTGGCCAGGAGACACTACCGTCAAGACCACATAATCATCACCAGCTTCTTTAGCGATTTCGTCTGTATCTGGAAGACTGGCTAGACAGATGGAACACCAAGAAGCCCAGAATTTGAGATAGACTTTCTTGCCCTTGTAATCAGACAAGCGGTAGGTCTTGCCATCTACAGCCATCAATTCAAAATCAGCAACTGCCTGACCTTTAGTCGCAGTTTGCGAGCTGACTTGTTCTGTTTTTGTTTGCTCCTTCATAGTAGCTTGGTCTGACATATTTTTAGCCGAACAGGCTGCCAAACAACAGATTGAGCCTACTCCAAGAAGACATGTTTGCCATTTTTTCATTTCTTTTTCCTCTCTATTCAAATAATGTAGTCAAAATGGAAGCATTTCCCAAAAGCACCAAGATTCCCATTACGATAATGAGGAAACCACCCACTTTTTTGAGGGTTCCGAGATAAGGATGGAGTTTTCGGAAATGTTTCAAAACATAGCTGGAGGCAAGAGCTAGAACCAAAAATGGTAGCGCCAAACCCAGCGTGTAAATCAACATGAGACCAGCTCCCTGCCAAGCACCTGAACCACCTGAAGCCGCCAAGGCCAAAACAGAGCCAAGAACCGGCCCCACACAAGGCGTCCAAGCAAAACTAAAGGTCAATCCCAGTAAAAATGCCTGACTATAGCCCTTACCCTTTTGCCCCTGTCCCTGTAATTGTAGCCTTCTTTCCTTGTAGAGTCCCTTCAAATGTAAGACTTCCATCTGGTGCAAGCCCAAGAGAATGATCACCGCACCCGTCACATACTGAAACCAAGAAGCATAAAGCAAATTGCCTAAAAAACCAGCTCCATAGCCCAGTAAGATAAAAACAAAGGAAATCCCCGCTATAAAGGCCAGAGTTCTCAATAGACTAACAAGTGAGATTGAAAATTTTTCGCTAGAAGCCTGGGTACCATCTTTGTCATCCAACAAGACCCCTGCATAGACCGGTAACAAGGGTAAAATACAAGGAGAAAAGAAGGAAAGAATTCCAGCAAGAAACACACTGATAAAAAAGATTATATTATCCATCGCCTTCCTCCATTCTTTGATTTGATAGGACTATTATAGCCCCAAAACTCAAGGAAAAACAGGGACAATGATAGGGAAAAATAGGAATTTAATCAGATTATGTAAAAAATGTTGCAAAAAAAGCCAGACAAAGCCTGACTTTGATGGAAACTGAAAGGAAAATTCACTAGTCTTCCCTACTTATCTGATAATAAATAAGGTCCGCAAGATAGCCTTTTCTCTCTACACCATTGCTAATAGTCTTGAGATAGGACATTCCAGCCTTCTCCATGACACGACCTGAAGCTGGATTGAGACTGGCATATCGAGCTCTAACTTTTTGAAAACCTGCTTGAGTAAAACAGAAGTCCAAGACAGCTTTCAATGCTTCTGTCATAAACCCATGTCCCCAGTAAACCTTGCCTAGCACATAGCCAATTTCACAAGAAGAATCATTCTCATCTATTGCAACGATGCTGATATCTCCTATTACCTGCTCCGGGTTTTCTTTGAGACAAATGGCCCATTTGTAATAGTTGGGATTGGCATAGGAGGCAACCCAATTGCGAATCGAATTTCGAGTCACCTTGACATCAGGATGAGGATCCCAAGTGACGTAGGTTAGATTTTCAGCGGACGAAGCCCAATTCTGAAACATGGCTTCTGCATCACTTTCCAAAAATCTTCGCAAGATTAAACGATCTGTCTGTAATATTTGCGTACCGATTGCTTTCATGACGCTACCTCGCTTTCTGATAGATGATTCTATGTCCAACCTCAATTTAAATTTACTTTGCTTTTGAATTTCAAGGCTCAATCTAAAAAGGTCCCCGGACCTCCTCGCTTATTTATTTCCGTGCTCGGGGTAAAAAAACTAAACTCAGTAACAGCTAGAAAACAAGTTTTTACTCTAGTTACTTGACGCAGTCGCTGTCTGGTTTGAAATGCGCTTTTCCAAGCTTTTTCAAACCTAGTCATCGTTGCGGGGGTAAGACAAGGAAAATCGAACTCTTCTAGTTACCGAATTTTCTCTCTCTTTTTTATTTCAAGGTGAGATGCTGAAAACCTCCACTGGAGGTTCCTCATTTTCTTATTTCTAAACTCGGGGTAAAAAGGTCCCCCGGACCTTTTTACTCCCAAAAGTCATCGAATACAGTGATGGGTAGGTGACGTTTGTGTTGGCCTTTGTGCCACCAGTTTTCGATTCTTGCTTGGGCTTCTGGGCTGATTGTTTTGCCTTCTAGGTAGTCGTCAATCTCTTCATAAGTGACTCCGAGGGCCACTTCGTCAGCTAGACCTGGTTTATCTTCTTCAAGGTCTGCTGTTGGGATTTTTTCATAAAGTGCTGAGTCTGCACCAAGTTCCTTCAATAGTTGTTTTCCTTGGCGTTTATTGAGTCGGTAAAGAGGGAGAATATCCGCACCACCGTCACCAAACTTGGTAAAGAAACCTGTGATATTTTCCGCAGCGTGGTCTGTTCCAATAACCGCTCCGCTGTGGGCACCAGCAAGGGCATACTGAGCAATCATACGGCAACGAGCCTTGATATTCCCCTTGTTAAAATCTGAAACAGGACTACCTGTCGCTTCAACTGCAGCTGTCATAGCATCAGCAGATTCCTTGATATTCACCACTAAACTGACATCTGGCTGGATAAATGATAGGGCTTTTTGAGCATCTGCTTCGTCGGCTTGTACTCCGTATGGCAGACGGACAGCGATAAATTTGTAACTATCATCTCCTGTCTCTGCTCGCATTTCTTCCATAGATAATTGAGCTAAACGTCCTGCTAAGGTTGAGTCTTGGCCCCCAGAAATTCCCAACACAAAGCTTTTAAGAAATGGATGTTTCTTCAGGTATTTTTTTAAGAAGTCAATGGAACGACGGATTTCTTCCTGGACATCAATCACCGGTTTGACACCCAACTCTTGGATAATCGTTTCTTGCAAACTCATTCTTCTTCTCCTTCACCAAGGGCTTCCTTGCGCATCTTGTCAATCAAGTCCATCTTGTCTTGCCATACATCACGCGCCAAATCCACGGGATAGTGTTGCGGATTGAGCACGCGCTTGTACTCATCCCACAACTTGTCAAATTCCTTACGAGCATAATCCTGAATCTCAGTCAAGCTAGGCAGGTTGTAAATCAATTTTCCGTCTTTGAAGATATCCACCAAGAGAGGAACAGCATCAAAATTACGAACAGTCTTCTTGATGTAGGTATAAGTCGGATGGAACATCTTGATTTCCGTCATGTCGCTCACATCTACGCCATCATAAGTGATATAGTCTCCTTCTGACTTGCCTTTTTCACGACTGGTAATGCGCCACACCTGCTTCTTACCTGGCGTAGACACTTTTTCAGCATTATTTGACAGCTTAATCGTATTGCGCATGTTCCCATTTTCATCTTCGATTGCAACAATCTTGTAAACTGCCCCAAGAGCTGGCTGGTCATAGGCTGTAATCAGCTTAGTTCCCACACCCCAGACATCAATCTTGGCCTTTTGCATCTTGAGGTTGAGGATGGTATTTTCATCTAGATCATTAGAAGCATAAATCTTAGCCTCTGTAAATCCAGCCTCGTCCAGTTGCTGACGGACTTTTTTGGAAATGTAGGCAATATCCCCAGAGTCAATCCGCACACCCATAAAGTTAATCTGGTCCCCCAACTCACGCGCCACCTGAATGGCAGCTGGTACACCGATGCGAAGGGTGTCATAGGTATCCACAAGAAAGACACAGTTTTTGTGGGTCGCAGCGTAAGCCTTGAAGGCCTCATAGTCGTTACCATAAACCTGCACCAAGGAATGGGCATGGGTCCCCAAGACAGGAATGTCAAAGAGTTTACCAGCACGCACGTTGCTAGTTCCATTGGCACCACCAATCACCGCTGCGCGTGTTCCCCAAATAGCCGCATCCATTTCTTGCGCCCGACGTGTCCCAAACTCCATCAAAGGTTCATCTTCGATGACCGAACGAATACGAGCTGCCTTAGTCGCCACCAAGGTCTGGTAGTTGACAATATTCAAAAGGGCCGTTTCTACCAATTGACATTGGGCTAGAGGACCTTCCACCTGCACAATCGGTTCATTAGCAAAGACCAAGTCCCCTTCTTGGGCAGAACGAACGGTCAACTCCAACTTGAAATTGCGGAGATAGTCCAAGAATGCCCCATGATAGCCTAGAGACTCCAAATAGGCAATATCACTATCTGAAAAACGTAAATCTTCAAGATAACTCACAATTCTTTCCAAACCAGCAAAAACAGCATAGCCATTCTTAAAAGGCTGTTGGCGGAAATACACCTCAAAGACCGCCTTTTTATTGTGAATCCCTTGGTCAAAGTAAACCTGCATCATGTTAATCTGGTACAAGTCCGTGTGCAATGTCAAACTATCATCTGGATACATACTTTTCCTACTTCCTTAGCTAGAAACCCATGAAAATTTTCAAGAACTTTCATGTATTCCAATAAATTAGTACTATTATAACACATTTTAGCTGGATTGAGAAAAGAGTAACAAGTTATTCACCACTCTCCAATTCATCCATATCTTGTTCAAACTTTTTCTGAGCCCATTCGCCATAGCTCTTCAGACCAAGATTGCCGATAAAAACCCAAGGAAGGTAAATAACATAAGTAATTGCCCAAGCAGACAGGTATTTACCGTTCAAAGGATTGTGCTGATAAATTTCTATGTTGAATTGATAATTCTGTAACATCAAAAGAGCCGTAATAGCCAAGGTTAGTAAAAAACAACCCAAAATCGTAAAATGAAAACGACTATAGTAGGTCACTCCCAGATAACGAGCACGATTGAAAAAGAAGAAAATTCCTACTATCAGAGTATAGACTAGAAAATTCGGATTAAAAATAGAGGGAGCTAATACAGCCACCAAATAGCTTAGAAGCACAAGCCCAATGAAGAGGGTAAAGGATTCCGCTCCAGCTTTATTGATTAGTTGTTCTTCTCTTTCGTCAAGTAATTGATAATGAATAAATTTATTTACCATCTTCTTCCTCCCAAAATAGTTGATCTAAGGTTTTCCCTAAACATCTGCAAATGGACTGGCAGAGCGAGAGACTGGGATTGTATTTCCCTGCCTCTATCAAACCAATAGTCTGGCGTGTCACACCAACAGCCTCTGCCAGTTGACCTTGAGTTAAATCAAGCTCAACCCGAGCTAATTTTAATTTTAAATTTTTAGCCACCTGCGTCCTCCTTATAGTTTTAATACTCATCTACTCTTAAAAAATCCAAAACTAACACAAGCTGTCAGCTATTTATTATAACCTCATTAATTAGCACTCCAATATTATCTTCAACCTAAAATCAGTATGTTGGATTGTTTGAAATAAACTTCCTAGTTTACTCTTTTATTTTTGTTTAGTATTAGCTTTAGTAGAATCTTTTAAACGAGTTTTTATTGCTTGTACTTCTTGTTTAGTTTAGTTGGTTTCATATTACTATTATATAATGCTTTTGGAAATGAGTCTAGTATAAGTCAAAAACGTGGTGAACAGCAAGAGCAGGAGCATAGCAAGATGACTGATTATTTTGCTGGATTTTAAGTCTGCAAAATAATACTAAACAAAACTAAAATGAATACTCCTTGCTTTTCTTGAGAGTGCAAAAATACAATAAAATGATTGTAGTGATTGCCACAAGATACTGACTAATAGACATCGTATTTGAAGCAACAAACACAGGTAAGGAATAAAAAGGAAGAAGTTCAATTGCTTTGATAAACAAATCATTACTAGTATTCATCATAATCGTATTTAATATATTAGGGACAAAGAGTAGTAAAGCTACTAAAATACCAAATACCAAGCCACTTTTCAATTTGTATAAATAGAAAATGTAAGATAATAGAAAATAAAATAGGACTAACAAAATTGTATTGACTACAATAGCTACTATAAAATCTAATCCTAAATCACCTGGAACACCCAATTTACATACGATGACTAGTAGCACAATGCCATTCAAAGCATAAATAATAGAAACTGAGATGGCATATAGAAAATTAGACAAGACGTAAATCATCCGATTTTTCTTTTGATTATAAAATAAACTGATCGTATTGTTAGAAAAATCCCTGCTAATAATTCGGTTAGCATGTATAACAGCCATTAACATACCGAGCATAGCATAAAAATTTGAAATATGCTTAATACCAAGTGATGTCCCTTGAGTCTTTAGAATAAAGAATGTAACCAGTATCGGCGGTATAAACGAGATAATCAATCCGAGATATATTACGCCTGATGAATATAAATCTCTTATATTTTCCTTAAGAAAATTCAATTTATTTAATTTCATGATTATAACCTTCCTTTATTTTGAACGATTTAGATAAATATCTTTAAGCGTCTCTTTTTTAGTTTCAAAATCAACTACTTTAATAGAGTTTTCGTTAAAAAATTTAAAAAGCTCACTACTTTGAATATTCCCAGACATAGTAATTTTCAGTCCCTCTTCCTGAACAATATCCCCAAATTCTTGTTTGGTAAGGAAAATGTCTTTATCTGTAGCTGATGAAAAAGCTATCTCAAACAAGCAATTATGTCTATCTTTTCCTACTTTTTGGAATGTCAAAAGCCCGTTCTCCAAGAAAAGGACCCTCTCACAAATTTCTTCAATATCTTCTAATTTATGACTCGATATTAAAATTCCCACATTTTCATGTAAAGCTAAGTTTTTTAGAACTGCTAAAACTATTTGTGATGATTCAATATCTAAACCATTAGTCGGTTCATCTAAAATTAATATATGAGGTTCCGTAACGAGAGTTAGAAGCAAAGCTAATTTTTGTTTTGTACCTAAAGAATAGGTCTTTACTTTTTTATTAATAGACTGAGTCAAATCTAACTCTTGGATCAAACTTCCAAATCTTTCTTTATTGTAGTCAACACCATATAAATTTGACAAATATTTTAAATTCTCTAAACCTGTTTTAGATAAAAATAATTTTGGTTCTTCGATTAAATACCCAACATTATCACTACTTATAATATTCCCTGAAGTCGGTTGATTATTCTGAACAAGAATTTTCATCAATGTACTCTTGCCAACTCCGTTTCTCCCTACTAGACCAACAATTTCACCCTTATTAAGTGCAAAATTTATATCTTTGAGAATGATTGAATGAGCATAATGCTTACTTACATTTATAACTTCCATTTTTTATTCCTCCATTAACATTCTTGGTTTTCTCTTTGATTCTCATTAATTTTAAAAAGTTGCGCCTCTTTTTAACAACATTATATCATATATCTAACTTAATGCAATATATAAATGTCATTTTGTAAAATTTTATTAACAAAAAACTCTCTACCACCTAAATGATAGAGAGTTTTCTGCTTATTCAATTTTCTCAAAACATCTACAGCATCGTAGGATTTCACATCTAATGTCTTAGCTACGACTGTATTGTCCTCAATATCGTCTAGAAAGACACAATTTGTAGATTATAACTGCTACTTATCGATAGTTACTCATATCCATTAGTCCACCTCCATACTTATGTCAAGCCCCCTCTTTACTTTATGATTTCATATTCTCCTTACAAATCTTTTTGGTAATAAAATCTTTTTCCTGTGTAGGGATAGTCTTGCAAGGTAAAAACTTCCTTGTAGCCATGTTTCTGATAAAAGTCTGGTGCTTGAAACTGGTAAGTATTGACAAAGGCAAAACGACAATTTCGATTCTTAGCTTCACTTTCTGCCTGCTGCAATAGTTTTGAACCGATTCCTTGCCCTCTCAGTTCCTCTTTTACAAACAAATACTCAATTTCCAACCAATTTCCAAAAGTCTCAGCAACTAAGCCTGCCAGGAGATTACCCTTTTCATCTTCAACATAAAGATTCAATGGCTCACTTTCAGCCTCTTCTCTTTTGGAACGGTTATAAGCGCGAATCAAATTCCCAATTTCTTGCGCCTTCTCGGATTCCTCATTTTCCAATCTAAAGTACATCCAAACCTCCTCGCAAACGATTACAACTTGATTATAGCCTTATTCCAATAAACTGTCAAACTAGCAAAAACTCACCAACCTGAGTTGATGAGTCCTTATACTCTTCGAAAATCAAATTCAAACCACGTCAGCTTCACCTTGCCGTACTCAAGTACAGCCTGCGGCTAGCTTCCTAGTTTGCTCTTTGATTTTCATTAAGTATTAATTTATTTTCTAAATTTCCACTGGCTATAAATCCCGAAACCGATAATCCAGATAGCTGAACCGATTGCTCCTACAAATGTAGACTCTTGTAAAAAGAGAGTTACAAAGACAAAGGCAAAGAAGAGCATGGTTAAGGGATTTAGGAAACGATAATGGGGCATGAGATAGCCGTCCGCCATAAAGTCCTGTGACTTGCGGTATTTAAGGTGAGCCACCATAATCAAGATATAAATGGCGATATAGACACCTGATGATGATGCCGTAATCAAGGCAAAGGCATCGGAAACACCTGGCAAGATATTAATAAAGGCTGCTAGGGCAATCAAGATTGCTGAGGCGATGATGGCATTTTGTGGCACATTGTGGCGAGAAAGGGTATCTGCCTTGATCGCTTTTAAGAATGGATTTGGCGAATCATGGGCAATCTGGTACAAATGGCGACCTGTTGAATAAAGGGTCGAGTTAAGGGCAGATGCTGCTGACGTCAAGACGACAAAGTTAATCAAGGCTGCTGCCCACTTGACACCTGCCAATTCAAATACTGTAACAAAGGGAGAATCAGCCGATGCAAGTTCACGCCACGGAATGATAGCCATGATGGCTAAGAGGGCACCACCGTAGAAAAAGGCGATACGCAAAGGAATTTCCTTAACGGCTTTTGGCAAGACCTGACGTGGATTTTTGGTTTCTGAAGTCGTTACCCCGATAAACTCAATCATGAGATAGGCAAAGAAAACCATCTGGAAGGCCATGACAAAGTTAACTCCACCATTAGGAAATAGTGAGAAATTGTCGGCGATATTAGCCAAACTTGCTACTCCATGTGGTGTCTTAAAGCCTGTCAAGACCATAAAGACTCCTGTGGCAATCATGGCTAAAATAGCCACAATCTTGACCATCGCAAACCAAAACTCAACTTCCCCAAAGAGTTTCACCGCAATCAAATTGACCAAGGCTAGAATAGTCAAAAATCCAATCTCAATCATCCAACTTGGCCAGCTAGGGAACCAAAACTGGACGTAGTGAGAGATGGCTGTAATTTCCGCCATACCGATAAAGACAACGGATAGCCAGTAGGACCAAACTGAGAAATAACCCCAGCCCTTACCCAAATGGCGCGTGATAAAGTTGATAAAGGTATGTTGCTCAGGGTCTTGGTAGAGCATTTCTCCAACCGCACGCATCATGAGGAACATGAAGGCCCCTGTAATCATATAAATCAGTACAATGGAAGGACCTGTTAGGCTGATAGAGCGCCCCGCTCCCAAAAAGAGTCCTGTTCCGATTGTTCCCGCAATGGCCATAACCTGCACGTGACGATTGGTCAGACCACGCTCCATCTTATTTTTTTTCTTCTTTGAACTCATAACGTCTCCAATTCAATTTAAAATGGAAAAAGGAGTGAGTGAAGCGCACTGCCTCCCCACTCCTTTTTTCTGTTTTTAGGCTGTTTTTTCAACCTTCAAGATTTTTACATCATAGCTACCAACAGGTGTTTCAATGGTTGCTGTGTCACCTGTTTTCTTGCCAATCAAGGCTTGTCCAATTGGGCTTTCATTTGAAACTTTACCCGCAAAGGCATCTGCACCGGCTGAACCTACGATAATATAAACTTCTTCCTCGTCCTCACCAATTTCTTGGATAGTGACTGTTTTTCCAATCGCCACTTCATCATCGGCAACTGAGTCGCTATTGACGATTTCAGCATAACGGATTTTTGTTTCCAAGCTAGAGATTTGTCCTTCGACAAAAGCTTGTTCATCCTTAGCTGCTTCGTATTCACTGTTTTCTGAAAGGTCACCATATGAACGGGCAATCTTAATGCGTTCTACCACTTCTGGTCGGCGGACCAATTTCAATTCTTCTAATTCTTTTTCAAGTTTTTCCTTTTCCGCTAGGGTCATAGGATATGTTTTTTCTGCCATTTTTCTCAACTTTCTTTCGATAGTATTGAATCTCTATCTGAGATTCTCATTGTTGTAGTCTTAGTTTGAACTACTATTTTGAGTAAGTTTGCTATTGACATGTTCAGCTACATTACGATCATGTTCTTCCTGTGTCACTGCGTAATAGACTTTACCATCTGTAACATTGGCTACAAAGTAGAGGTTCTCACTCTTTGTTTGGTTGATACTTGCTTCAATCGCGTCCTGACTTGGACTATCTACTGGACCAGGCATCAAACCAGGTTTGGTATAAACATTGTATGGTGAATTAATCGATGTGTCAATTCCAGCATCATCTGCTAGGCTAATATTTTGACCAAGTTTCCCTTGGGCATACAAGATTGCAATATTGCTTTGAAGAGGCATGCCGAGATTCAAACGGTTGTAGAAAACACCTGCAATCAACTTACGGTCTTCAGTCTTAGCACCTTCTTTTTCAACAAGTGAAGCAATTGTTAGCAATTCATTGACTGTCAAGTTTTTAGACTTAATTGCACTATAGTGCGGAGTCAAAGTCTTATCCATAGCTGCCAACATCTCATCAATCAAGCTTTCAATAGTTGTGCTTTCCTTGATCGAGTAGGTTGCTGGGAAAAGATAACCCTCCAAACGGTAACGAGCTCCACTTTCTTTTGTTGGCAAGCTTTCAAGTAGGTTTGGATATTTAGCAGCTTCTTGACTGATAAAGTTGTCATCTTGAACTTTAGCCAAGAAAGCATCCGCAGTCAAAGGTTCTTTAAATTCACCTTGTAATTGGCCTACAGCTTGGGCAATTTGATCAATGGTATATCCTTCTGGAATCGTTAAATCTGCGAGTGAAGGTTCTTGAGGTTCAGGAGTACCACCTTTTTGGAGTTCCTTAATGATATCCTCTGTACTCATGCTCTTTTGCAAATTGTAATATCCAGCCTTCAAATCTGAATAATTTTTATATTTAGCATAAAAAGCAAAAATCACTCCGTGTTTAATCACACCAGAATTTTCAAGTGCTGAGCCAATCTCTTGGACATTGGCTCCTTCTGGGATTTGAACGGTTACATACTTCTTAGAATTAGCGTCAACTGGTAATAAAGATGACTGGACATACTGGTAACCGAAGTAACCACCTGCCGAAATCAAGGCAAGGAAAATCAGTAGAGAAATGAAGAAAGCCTTCAAATGTGATTTTTTCTTCTTGACAGGTTTAACAGTCTCACGACGACTACGACTCGGAGTTTCAGAAATGACTTCAACAGCTTCCGTTTCCATAACTGGTTCTGGTTTTGTTACTTCTTTCTGAGGCTCTTTTTTAGCTTCAGTCTTATAAGAAACAGCTACTCTTGTTGGAGTTACGTTGAAATCTTCTTCGACCTTTTGTGGACGATTAGTCTCTGGCCCTGGAACCGGTCTTGATGGACTTGCTTCAACTGGTGAAGCTGGAACATCTTGACTAGGGTGACGAGGAGTAATCGGAGCTTCTACTCTCGATTCATCTGCCGGTGATGCAGGCATATCCTCACTAGGATGTTTTGGAACACGTGGTGCATTCTCCATAATTTTTTCAACAGCTGATAGGGATGCAACCATAACATCTTCATCTGCGAGTTTTGTTTCAGGGACAAATAGAGCTTCTTTTTTCTCTGCAAGTTCAGTGGCCTCTTGGCGAATCCCTTCATAACGTTTTACTTTTTCTAAATCACGTAAAATCTGCTCTTTAAAGCTTAATTTTTCGTCTTCTCTTGGCTTTTCACTCAAAAGTTTATCCTCCTCGTTGACAATCCATAATATTATATCTTAAAAACGAAAGAAAAGCAACCTAGCATGCTTTTCTAGCTTATTTTTTAGCTTCCCAGACCATATCATACCATGTTTCCCCTGCAAAGGTTGACTGGGACTGGCCTTCATTGACAAATCCATGTTTTTCGTAGTAAGTAATGAGATAGTCATGACAGGTTAGGTTAATGCCTTCTCTTTCGTGTTCAAGAGCTAGTTCTTTCAAAGCTGTTAGCAATTTCTGACCTAGTCCTATTCCCTGTGCCTCCTTGGAAATAGAAAGACAGGTCACAGAGATATAACCACCAGGCTCATGACTATAATCTTGTATATCTTCTGTAAAAGACTGATCTTGCAGATGGCGGTGGGGGACAACTGGTCCCTCTATATAACCAATAATCTTACCCTCTTTTTCTGCAACTAGAAAAGAGGTCTGAATTTCTCGCAAATGCGCCTCAAAAACAGAGCGAGGAATGGCTTCTTCGATCGAAAAATTTTCTAGTTCAATCTCAACGATATGATCTAAATCTTCTAATCTTGCTTTCCTAATTTCCATTGTGCCTCCTAAAAAAAGAGATTAAACCAAATCATACTAAAACATTGACTAGCTGCATAAAGCGAATCTGTCTCTTCTTCATCAATAAAACCGTTCATTTCAAAATAGGAAAGCAACTCATCCGGACTCTTCAAACGAATAGCTTTGTAATCCAGCTCAACTGCCACATCTTTCAAAGCCGCAAGAAGAAGCGTTCCCAATCCCTGTCTCTGATGGTCAGCCTCGATGACTAAAGAATGTATTTCTAGACATTTCGGATTGTGTGGGTAAGGACCACCTAGAACATAGCCTAGAAGCTGATTTTCATCCCTAGCTAGAAGAAAGGTATCCGCAGACTTACGGATACTTTCTTCTAAAATATGGGAAGGTTGCTGCTTTTCAGCTGGAAAAGATGTGGCCTGAAGTGTCTCTATCTCAGCCAAATCAGACTTACTTGCCTGAATAATCTTAATTGGAATTTCCATGGGAAAATCCTATTGAACATTGCTTGTCAAGTCAGACAAGAGTCGCTCAAATGAGTATTCATAGGTTTGGATATCTCCTGCTCCCATAAAGACATAAACAGCATTATCATGGTCTAGGAGTGGAGAAACATTTTCAACAGTGATCACTTGGTTTTTCTTGTTGATTTTGTTGGCTAGGTCTTCCACTTTAACATCACCATGATCTACTTCACGAGCAGATCCATAGATTTGCGCTAGGTAAACTGCATCCGCTTGGTTCAAAGCGTGGGCAAATTCGTCCAACAAAGCGATTGTTCTTGTAAAGGTATGCGGTTGGAAGACTGCAACAATTTCCTTGCTTGGGTATTTCTGACGAGCCGCATCCAAGGTCGCAATGATTTCTGTTGGATGGTGGGCAAAGTCATCGATAATCACCGTATCATTGACAATTTTCTCAGTGAAACGACGCTTAACACCGGCAAATGTTTTCAAGTGTTCACGCACCAAGTTCAAATCAAATCCTGCTGTGTAAAGAAGACCAATAACGGCTGTCGCATTCATGATATTGTGACGACCAAAGGTTGGAATGTGGAATTGCCCCAAGTCTTGTCCACGGAAATGAACGGTGAAGGTTGAACCAGTTGTTGAACGAAGAAGATCACTAGCGACAAAGTCATTACCTTCCGCTTCAAAACCATAATAATAAATTGGAGCATCAGACGTAATCTTACGCAATTCAGCATCTTCACCGTAGATAAACAAACCTTTGGTAATTTGTTTAGCATAGTCGTTAAAGGCATTGAAAACATCCTCTAGACTTGTGAAATAGTCTGGATGGTCAAAGTCAATGTTGGTGATAATAGAGTATTCTGGGTGGTAAGGCATGAAGTGGCGCTCATATTCGTCAGATTCAAAGACAAAATATTTGGCATTGGCTGAACCACGACCGGTCCCGTCTCCAATCAAGAAGCTAGTATCTGTAATGTGAGACAAGACATGAGATAACATACCTGTCGTTGAAGTTTTTCCGTGCGCTCCAGCAACTCCCATGCTAACAAAGTCACGCATAAAGCTACCTAGGAACTCATGGTAACGCTTGTAGCTGATACCATTTTGGTCCGCATAGGCAATTTCGACGTTGTTATCTGGACGAAAGGCATTTCCAGCGATAATTTCCATATCACCGTCTAGATTCTTTTCATCAAAAGGAAGAATAGTAATCCCTGCCTGCTCAAGACCACGTTGAGTAAAGTAGTACTTTTCAACATCTGAACCCTGTACCTTATGCCCCATTTGGTGCAACATCAAGGCCAAGGCACTCATACCTGATCCCTTAATTCCGATAAAATGATATGTCTTTGACATGTTTTCTCCCCTATTCCGTAATTCTTGTCAGATTCAACTCTTGGGCAACCTGACGTTCTTGTTCTTTTTGTTGATTTTTTTTATTGTAGATTTGGCTCTTTTTCAGAAAATCATAGTTGTTTTTCTTTGGGCCTGAAGTTTCTTTTGGCTCAGCTTGAGTCGAAATATTGTTCACTTCTTCCGCCAAGATGTAATGAGATTGGGTCAATTTTTGACTATATTTGACAAATTCACCAGGATTTTCCTTTTGGAAAGGCGCGGTAGGTTGATTGCCCTGTCTAACCAAATTTGGCTGAGAATGGCGTCTTGTAGGAGTAATATCCTTAGTCAGATAGCTTGCTGATCGTTTCTTTTTCAAGTCCGCACGCGCTTCTTCACGCGCCACCTCCGCATAGCTCTTTCCTTCTTTTTTTACTCCTAAGCCAGCCTTCTTAGGTTTCTCTACTGGCTTTTCAATCGGTTTTGCTGGTTTTTCTTCAGTAATAGGGGCCCACTCCAGATAATTCTTATCACGGTATTCTCCCTTGATATTACTGATAAAGTCAGATTCATCATAGAGGTCCATAACCGGCATCTCAGTCAACATGATCTCGTCATCTGACACCAATGGAAATCGTTCTTCTCTCATTTTCTATTTCCTTTCAACACTTCATTATAGCGTATTGTCTTGATTTTTCAAGTGCTGGCTTCAGAAATTCCCAAAATTTCTCTAATTTCTGCTAGTCTGAGACTGCCACGTGACTCTGTTCCATCCAATACTTGTGACACCAGATGTTTCTTTTGTTCTTGGAGTTCCTGAATTTTTTCTTCAATGGTTCCTTTGGTCACCAAGCGATAGACCTCAACCGTTTCTTCCTGACCCATCCGATGGGCACGGCCAATGGCTTGCGCTTCCACCGCTGGATTCCACCAAAGGTCAACCAAGATAACCGTATCAGCACCTGTCAGGTTCAGACCGACACCACCAGCCTTGAGGGAAATCAGAAAGGCATCTCTTTCTCCTTGGTTAAAGGCCTTGGTCATGTCTTGTCTTTCCTTGGCTGGGGTTGAACCCGTAATTTTAAAGGAAGTCAAGCCCAAATCTGGCAGTTCTTGTTCAATTTTCTCCAACATTCCCTTGAACTGCGAGAAAATCAAGACACGGTGTCCACCGTCTGCCACCTGGACCAGCAGGTCTCGAAGACTATCCAGTTTGCCACTGGCTCCCTGATAATCTTCCATAAAGAGGGCAGGAGTATCACAAATTTGACGCAAACGCATCAGACCAGATAAGATTTCCACCCGACTTCGATGAAATTCCTGATCTGAAACTTGAGCCAGACGGTCCCGCATCTGTTGTAACTGGGCTAGGTAAATAGCCTTTTGCTGGTCTTCCAGTTCATTTTTATAAACCACTTCAATCAAGTCTGGCAATTCAGTCAGAACTTCTTCTTTCTTGCGCCGCATCACGAAAGGCTTGATAAACTGAGCAACGCGCTCAGCTGGTAATTTCATAAATTCTTTCTTGCTTGACAAAAGTCCTGGCATGACGATTTGGAAAATAGACCACAGCTCACCCAGATGGTTTTCAATCGGAGTCCCTGACAAGGCAAAGACCGACGGCACCACAAATTGTCTCAAGGTCTGGGCGATCTTAGTCTGGGCATTTTTCATGACCTGAGCCTCATCTAAGAAAAGGAAGTCAAAGGCCATCCCCTGATAAAGATCACTGTCCTGACGGAAGGTAGCATAACTCGTCACATAGATTTGATGACTCTCAGCAAGAATCTCTTCACGACTAGCTTTCAAACCATGAACAACAGCCACATCCAACTGTGGGGCAAATTTCTGAAATTCATCCGCCCAGTTGTAAATCAAACCTGACGGAGCTAAAATCAAAACCCGACTTTCTTTTGTCACTTGACTGGTCAAAAATGCAATGGTCTGAAGTGTTTTACCAAGTCCCATATCATCAGCCAAAATCCCACCAAAACCATAATAATGGAGCATCTGCAGCCAACCGATTCCCTTTTCCTGATAATCTCGCAAATCAGCCTGAACCTGAGTTGCTTGTCTAGGGAAGTCCTCTGGATGCGTCAAATCCTGAGCCAGATTCTGAAATTCTTGTGAAAAAGAAACACGGTCACGTCCTTCAAAGAGATGAGCTAAACTGTAGGCCAAGGATTTCCGAGCCTGTAAGGAGCCATCTTTTAATTCAAATTGTCCTAGTTCCTGTAGATTTTGGCGAATTTTCTTGGTTTCTTCATCGAAAAAGTAGACTTGATTGGACGCACCAATGTAAAAATCTCGATTATCAACCAAGGCCTGCATGGCTTGGTCAATTTCCTCCTGGGCAATATCTTGAAAATCAAACTGGATTTCCAAGAGACCTCCCTTGGAAGCAATTTGCACTTGAGGGCTTGCTAGGTTATAGAGTTCTTCTAGCTTGTCTGATAGGTCAACATTTCCGAGCTTTTCAAAGACTGGAATGATTTCATGGAAGAAATGATAGACAGACTCTGCTTTTAAGGCCTGACGCCAAGATTGAAAGTCTGCTTCAAATCCAGCTGCCAAACCGACTTGGAAAACTCTTTCTTCTAATTCAGCATCACTCGAAAATGGTAATTCTTCTAACTCTTGTCGGCTAGATACCTGCTTATCTCCATAATCAAACTGAATTTCTAAACGAATCCGATTATCCTCTTCCCTATCAAAGTAAAAAGAGGGTGTAAAAGTTTTGATTTGTAGACGTTCTGGAGCTGAAACGGTCCCCATCTGGCTAAAGAGAGTTAAACAAGAAGCCAACTTATCTCGGTCACTACTATCAAATTGCAGGTATTTCTTTCCATGTTGATCCAAAGGCAGCGCTTTGATTTCCTTGAGAAGGCACATCTGCTGGTCTGTTAGAAAATAAACCTGTCCTTTATGGAAAAGCACAGCTCCCTGATAAAAGACATTAACCCTTGGACTCTCACTGATTTCCATTTCAAAATAATCCGAGTATTCTGTTACTGTAAAGGCAAATAGATTAGCATCCGCATGCATATCCTGAAAAAGTAGAGTCTGGTAGCTATCCACTTGATGGTCAAATTGAAAATGGGGCAAGGTCATCAGTAAATTCACACCCTGCTCAAAAAATGTCAGAGGAAAAAAGAGGTGCCGACCTTGGTTTTGGAAAAAAAGCTCTGGACTAAGTCCTTCCTCTACTAGTCCGCACAAGAAAGTCAGAAGCTCTTGACTTTCCTCATTAAAGGCTTCCCAAGATAGAGACTCCTCATAAGTTTTACCAATCATATAAGGTTTTCTCTTCTCGACGACTTTTAAAAAGAGCGGAATATCCCGAATAACGTAGTATTTTTGGCTATTGATTTGCCCGATTCTAAGCGTCCACAAGATATGATTGCTTCCTGCTTCCACCTGACCCACAGCCGACAACTCATAGGCTCGGTCTGATTTTGGAGACAAGATTCGGTCCAAAAATTTGCCACCCAAGGTCACCTTGGTTTCAACGGCCTCTTTTTCTTCATGACCTTCTTCCAGACTTTGCAAGATTTCCTGACCACGCTCATCATTTTTTAGAAAATGCTCCAGCGCTGCCAAATGCACACAGTAGCCCCTCTTTTGGAAAAAATCGCAGGCACAAAAAACCAAATCATCCTCTAAACTATAGCGCAGTTCTTCTTCTGCAACGCGAGCGTAGAGCCGATTGTTCTTTTCCTTGATAATGTCAACCTTACCAGTTTCATAAAGGGCAACGCCTTCGATACGGACTTTCCCCGGAATCAATTTAGCCATATTTTTACCTTTACCTTATCTTTTTATTATACCATATTTTCCCCTATGAAAATAGCCTTCTAAGGATACTTTTCTCCTAGAAGGCTGGATTTTTAAAGTTTAGCAAAAGTCGTCACAATCCGCTGACAAACTTCTTGCAGCAGGGATTTAGGCATGGCTACATTGAGGCGGGCATGAAGACTTCCTTCATCCCCATAATCCAAACCAGGATTGAGGATAACCTTGGCTTCATTTCTCAAAAGCTCTTGTAATTTTTCATCAGTCAGGTCATAGGCTGAAAAATCAAGCCAAATCAAGTAGGTTCCTTGCGGTTTCATGACCTTGATTTTAGTCTCTTTTCCAAATAAATCCACCACATAATTGATGTGGTCTTCAAAGACTTGCTTGAGTTCCTCCAACCAATCCTTCCCATATCGATAGGCAGCTTCTGTCGCCAAATAACCCAAACCTGAAATTTCATGTTGATTATTAGCCAACTGGCGTTTCTGGTAAGCCACTCGCAACTTAGGATTTTCAATGACTGCATAGGAATTTTTTGTTCCAGCGATGTTAAAGGTTTTAGTGGCACTGCTCAAGACAATCGCAAAATCTTTGAAGGCAGGATTAATGGTATTGAAGGAATGATGCTTGTGACCAAAGAGGGCCAAATCTTGGTGAATCTCATCCGAAACCAAGAAAACACCGTGTTTTTGGCAGAGTTGGCCAATCTTCTCCAACACTTCCTTTTCCCAAACACGTCCACCAGGATTGTGAGGGTTGCAAAGAATATAAAGTTTGATCTCCTCTTCCACCAAATCCTTTTCAAGTTGGTCAAAGTCAATCTCAAACAGACCATCCTTTTCCACCAAAGAATTGGTAATCAATCTACGGTTGTTCAACTTGACACTGCGAGCAAAAGGTGGGTAGACAGGCGTGTTAATCAAAATCGCCTCGCCTTCTTTTGTAAAGGCTTGAATAGCTGTTGAGATGGCTGGTACCACACCCTCGATAAAGACAAGAGCCTCTTTGTCAAAGTGGTAACCGTGTTGTGTGGCTTCCCACTTTTGAACTTCCTTAATTAACTCTTCACTGGCATAGGTATAGCCATAAACCAGTTGATCAGCGTAAGTTTGCACAGCTTGGCGGATTTCAGGCAAGACTACAAAGTCCATATCCGCTATCCAAGCTGGTAGGACTTCACTATCCGTTTCTGCTTCTTTCCATTTATAGGTATGATGCCCTAAACGATTGGGCAGGCTTGTAAAATCATATTTTCCCATCTTTGTCTTATCCTTCCAAAGCTTGGCGCAAATCTGCAATCAAATCTCTAGCATCCTCAATCCCAATTGACAAGCGCAAGAGGTCATCTGTCAAACCATAAGAGTGGCGCACTTCTGCTGGAATATCAGCATGAGTTTGCGTCGTTGGATAAGTAATGAGACTTTCTACCCCACCCAAACTTTCTGCAAAAGAGAAGACCTTGAGGCTGTTTAAAATGTGAGGAATGCGTGTTTCATCCGCTACTTTAAAGGAAATCATGCCTCCACGACCAGTGTAGAGAACTTCCTTAACTGCTGGAGAATCCTTCAAAAAGGCAACCACTTCTTGGGCGTTAGCTGTTGAGCGCTCCATACGAAGGGACAAGGTCTTGAGACCACGAATCAATTGATAACTGTCAAATGGAGACAAGACTGCCCCTGTCGTATTGAGATTGTAGAAAAGCTTTTCGTATAATTCTACACTATTGGTCACAACAACTCCAGCCAAGACATCATTGTGGCCTGCTAGATACTTGGTTGCTGAATGAAGAACGATATCTGCTCCATCTTCAATCGGACGTTGGTAGATAGGGCTGTAGAAGGTATTGTCCACCACCACTTTGGCACCCTTAGCATGAGCTAATTTTGCTAGTTTTTCGATATCAAACTCCAACATCAAGGGATTGGTTGGGGTTTCGATATAGAGAACATCTACGTCCTTTTCTAACTCGGTAATCAACTCTTCTTCTGTATTGGCATAGGTAAAATGGAAACGGCCTTCCTGCTCCACTTGATTAAACCAGCGGAAAGAACCACCATAAAGGTCACGGACAGCCAAGACCTTACTACCTACCGGAAAGACGCTAAAAGCTAACACAATAGCTGACATCCCTGAGCTAGTAGCTAGAGCGTAGTCTGCGGACTCAATAGCTGCCAAGACTTCTTCCGCCTTACTGCGAGTTGGGTTTTTGGTACGCGTATAGTCAAATCCAGTAGATTTACCAAACTCTGGATGCTGATAGGTCGTTGAAAAATGAAGCGGTGTCACCAATGCACCTGTCGCTTCGTCTGACTTGATACCCGCCTGGGCCAAAATTGTGTTGATGTGTAATTCCTTGCTCATACAATACCTCCAAATCTATAGTAACTATTGTACCACTTATTTTCATCAACTCATTTTCTTCTTTTCAAGAGCTAGTTATAGTTTCAAACTATACACTTATCGAGTAAAGCTAAAAAAGAATCCAGAAAAGCTTCCAGATTCTTTTGTGAAAATGATTGCGAGTGCTTACTTAGACTGAAAGAAATCCTGTTGGGCTAAATAGTCATAATGCTCTTTGTTAAATTGATATTGGCCCACATGCTGACCAATCTGACCGACATCCACGGAAAAAATATAGGCTTCATTTTGATAGTTCCAATTCAGCCTAACTGCATTCAAGACTGGCTTATAAGTAAAATCTTTAACTTGATTCCAAGGCATCTCTACGACTTGATTAGAATGATTTTCTGTTACATCACTGATGTCCATCAAGTAGATTCCCTTAGGTGTGAATGCCAGAATCTTAGGCTTCACACTCGACTGAACATAGTAACTACCTCCTATAATGAAAAAATCAATAAAGGATTTCAGCCATGTCTTTTTCTTAAAAGACATCAGAAAATTCTTTTGCCCTTCAATGTGACAAGTTAAAAGAAATGATGCAATCTGTTTTTCTGTTGCAAACTCCATAATAGCGCCCATGATGATACCTCCATAATGATTAGTAAACAGGCCGATAAAAACTCTTCACATAAAGAAGAACTTATCATTTGTTGCATTTTATCTTACTTTTCCAGTAAATGGCATCCCTCCTATAACATTACCCTAGCATGTGCATACTTCCATTAACGCTGGAAGAGACTTTCGAAAATAACTTTTTATATTTTTATCATATTTATTATATCATAATTCAAATAAACAATCCAAAAATGTAAGCGTTTTTAATCTGAATTTAACGTTATTCTATTAAAAAACGATAGTTTCCTTCGAAACCATCGTTTTTCTTGAAAAATCCTTATTTGACATGTTTTGCCAATTCTTCTTGGGCTTTTTTATTGGATTCTTCTTTTTCTTTCAGCCATTTTTCTTTGGCTTTTTCATATTCGTCTTTTGTAACTGTCTTATCTTGTAATTTGAGGTATTTATATGATTCAACCCCTTTATTACCAGCCAATGAATATGGTGTTGAGAAAGGAACAATTTTTCTCAATGTTGGTGTTCCGCCTAGTGAAACATTTGGAATTGCTAGAGAGCTATCTACTAACCAAGCTTGGGCATCTGCATATTTTTCATAACGTTTAGCTGGATCTTGCTCCTTATTGGCTTCTTCCAACATTTGAGTGTAGACATCTAGTCCAACAGCCTTGGCCTTGTCATTGGCTTCACCTGGCTCTATACCTAGATTTTGCATCAAACCACCAGAATTAACGTTAAAGACGTCAAGATAGGTTGAAGGATCTTGATAGTCTGGAGTCCAACCACCATTGTAAAGATCATAATCCTTCTGAGCTGCAGTTTGAGCAAGATAACCTGAACTTTCATAGTCCTCTGTAGAAAGTTGATGAACATCAATCACAACATTATCTGCACCTAAGACAGATTCTATTGATTGCTTCATGGAATTGATTCCTTGAATTTCAGCCTTATTAGCCAAATCTATAGTTTTATCTAAGTGTATAGGGAATTGGACTCCTTTGGCTTGGAGTTCTTTCTTAGCTTCTGCAAATTTAGCCTTAGCTTTTTCTGGATTGTAGTATGGATCTTGGGCATCTGCAAAGTTGATTCCTTGCCATTCCTTGCCATAGTTGACCATCTTAGAGGCTACTACTTCGCCAAAGTCTTTTCCGTTGATACTTACGAAGTTTGGAGGAACGACGAGGTTACGCAAAATCTTAGTTGCCCCCTCTTCTCCCTGAGACTGAGCTCCATAGGCCGTACGGTCATAGGCAAAGTTAATGGCTTGACGGAAGTTTTTATTGAGAACCGCTTCCTGAGTCGATTTCTTTTCAGCATCACTTGTCTTGGAAGTGAATTTATAAGATTTTCTATCCAAGTTGAAGTTTAAGAAGTAAGAAGTAGCATCTTGCATGCTATAGATGATATTGTCCTTATTCTTTTCTTTAATCCCTTCAAAGCTTGAACTGTTTGGATAGAGACGAGCATAGCTATAAACACCTTCGGTAAAATTACGTGCTAACGCATCTTGGTCACTACCATCAAAATAAGTCAATTTCACATCATCTACAAAGACATTTTTAGCATCCCAGTAGTTAGGATTTTTCTTGTATTCGATGACCGATTTTGAAACAAAGGATTTCATCAAGAAAGGTCCATTGTACAAAATGCTAGATGGATCTACCTTCCCAAAATCATCCCCTTTTGATTTCAAGAAATCCGCATTGACTGGGAAGAGAATAGTTGAGGTTGTTTTTGAGTTCCAGTAAGGTTCTGGTCGTGCCAAGGTATATTGAACGGTTTGGTCATCAAGAGCCTTGACTCCGACAGTTGAAAAGTCGCTTGTTTTACCAGTGATATAGTCATCTAAACCTGCAACGGATTCTTGCACTAAGTACAAGGCTTCTGATTTTTTATCAGCCGCATATTTCAAACCAGTGACAAAATCTTGGGCAGTTACAGGAGCATATTCATCTCCATCTGCAGTATACCATTTAGCATCTTTCCGCAGTTTGTAGGTATAGGTCAAACCGTCCTTAGAAACACTCCAATCCTCAGCCAAGGATGGGACATAGTTCCCATATTGGTCATTTTCCATGAGACCATCTACCAGGTTGGTCACAATATCAGTAGTTGTTGAACGGTTTTCTGCTAGATAGTTCAAACTAGATGGATCACTTGAATAAACATAATTGTATGTTTTTGACCCTGTGCTAGAATTTCCACAGGCACTTAACAAAATACCTGCACTTAACACGACACCTGCAAGCGTTGCATACTTGGCTTTAGACTTTTTCATCTCCAGAACCTCCTGATTTAAATATTTGTCTTATTATACAACTTGAGTTTTATTTAGTCAATAGCTTTTTAAGTAAAATTTAAGAAAAATAAAATTTCTATCTACAAACTATAGAAATTATTCTACAAAATAATAAAAAGAGAATAATCCAAGCATTTCATGATAGAAATGTTCAAATTATCCCTTTTATTTATAAATATTTTTTAAGTTAACTTTAATTTGATTCGTAAGCGATCTGCTTGAGCTTTTCCAATCACCTTATCCAACAAACGGGTACGGAGACTCATAACTCCATAAACACCTCCACCCATGGCACCGACAAGGGCTACATATAGGAAACTCCACAAACGTCCACTTGGTTGGAAGACAAATCCCAGTACCCACTGGATAGCACCTACACTGATAAACATAACAAAAGTCAACAAACTGATTAAAATGGTTCGCTTCAAAATCACCTTGCGCTTGACACCTGTTACCTTACAAATATCCCGATACATCAAAACATTAGGAATAATGAGACCGATGGTTGTAGAAATCAAAGGTCCGTAACTGTGGAAGATAGCGATGGTTGGAAGTTGCAAGACCAGCTTGGCAATGGAACCATAGATAAAATAGAGAACTGCCTTGCGGTTGCGGAACATTGCCTGAAGCATTGGAGACAAGACCATGTACAAGCCTAAAATAGTAGACTGCAAAACTGCAAAGACAAACAAGCCCATAGCCAAACTATCTGGCTTGCCATAGAAGACAGTATAGAGAGGTTCTCCTACCATGACTACTCCAACCGTTGCTGGAAGCAGGAATAAGAAAAGCATGGTAATGCTGTCCTGAACGAGACGAGAAGCCGCCTTCAAGTCTCCCTTGACATAGTTTTCAGTCAAAAGTGGCAACCCTACACTCCCAATCGAAACCCCAACAGAAATCAAAATCATAGTGATTTTATTAGGATTGGCAGAGAAATAAGAAAACATGACAACCAAGTCTTCATTACTATAGTTGGTAAACCAACTCATACTATTGATAAAGGTCATCTGGTCCAAAATCTGGAAAAGCTGGATAGCAGACCCTGTCAAGATAAAAGGAATGGCTTCCTTAATGGTGTCGACCAAAAGACGCTTGCTGTTTATCTTATCTCCTGTTTCAAGGACTCTTTTAAGTAATCCTTCTTTAGCAAGGAAATAGATCAAAACTGCAAAACTAGCTACCATGCCGACAAAGGCAGCAAAGGTGGATTGGGTAACCGCTGCTAGATAATCTCCTGAGCCCATTTTCATAATCATAAAGGTAGCTAAGAGCATCCAGATAACACGAATGACCTGCTCAGCGATTTGGCTCATGGCATAAGGTTTCAGGTTATTCATCCCTTGGAAGAAACCTCGGATAACACTCATAGATGGGAAAATCAAGACCGCCCAAGCCAAGCTCTGCATGATTGGGATTAAGTCTTTGCCCACGCCAGATAAGTCTGCTAGCCAAGGAGCAAAGACATACAAGACTAGTGCAAAAACAAGACCTAGTCCTGTCATAAATCCTAAAAAGCTCCGAATCAGGGCAAAGCTATGCTCTTCTTCTCGCATGGTATTGTACTTGGCCACTTGCTTGGCCACCGCAACTGGAATACCCGCTGTTGAAACCAGCAAGAACCAGGCATAGATATTGTAGCCCATGGTAAAGAGACCATTTGCTGTAGCCGCATAAGACCCCATCCATATATACCATGGGATGATGTAAATAGCCCCGAGTAAGCGACTGATAAAGTTACTAGCCGTTAGCCAAGCAGTCCCCCGTAACATCTGGGCTTGCTGGTGATTGTTTTCGTGCGACATAGATTCCTCATTCAATTTTGATAACTAGGAAAAACTCCTCATCTTCCATTATAAACTTTTCCTTGTTACTTGTAAAATTCGGGCTTGAAGTTTATAATAGAAAGTATGATTAAGATTGAAACCGCATTAGATATTTTAAAAAAAGATGGTCTTTTTCGCGAAATTATTGACCAAGGACACTATCACTACAACTACAGCCATGTCGTATTTGACACCATCTGCTATGACAGTCGCAAAGCTAAAGAAAAGAGCCTCTTTTTCGTCAAGGGTGCTGCCTTTAAGAAGGAATTTTTGATTTCTGCCATCTCTCAAGGCCTCGGTTGGTATGTGGCTGAAAAGGACTACGAAGTCGGCATCCCTGTCATCATTGTGAACGATATAAAGAAAGCCATGAGTTTGATTGCCATGGAGTTCTATGGTAATCCACAAGAGAAACTAAAAATTCTCGCCTTCACAGGAACTAAGGGTAAAACAACAGCAGCTTACTTTGCTTACAACATCCTATCTCAACGCTACCCAACCGCCCTCTTGTCGACCATGAATACAACTCTAGATGGCAAGACTTTCTTTAAATCTTCATTCTCAACACCTGAAAATATTGACCTCTTTGACATGATGGCTCAAGCTGTTAAGAATGGAAGAACCCATCTCGTAATGGAAGTCTCTAGCCAAGCCTATCTAGTCCATAGAGTCTATGGTCTAACCTTTGATGTTGGAGTTTTCCTCAATATCAGCCCAGATCATATCGGTCCGATTGAGCATCCTAGTTTTGAGGATTACTTCTACCACAAGCGTCTCTTGATGGAAAATAGCCGAGCAGTCATCATTAACAGTGACATGGACCACTTCTCTGTACTAAAAGAACAAGTGGCAGATCAAGACCATGATTTCTACGGTAGCCAGTCTGATAACCAAATCGAGAATTCCAAAGCCTTTAGTTTTTCAGCTACGGGTAAACTCGCTGGAGACTATGATATTCAACTCATTGGACACTTCAACCAAGAAAATGCCGTTGCTGCTGGACTTGCTTGCCTCCGTCTCGGAGCTAGTCTTGAGGACATCAAAAAAGGAATCGCTGCAACCCGTGTTCCTGGTCGTATGGAAGTCCTCACTCAGAAAAATGGAGCAAAGGTTTTTATCGACTATGCACACAATGGTGACAGTCTCAAAAAACTAATCAATGTTGTAGAAACTCATCAAACTGGAAAGATTGCTCTGGTGTTAGGTTCGACAGGGAATAAGGGAGAAAGCCGTCGTAAGGACTTTGGCCTCCTCCTTAATCAACACCCTGAGATTCAAGTCTTTCTGACTGCTGATGACCCCAACTATGAAGACCCAATGGCCATTGCAGATGAAATTAGTAGCTATATCAATCATCCTGTTGAAAAAATTGCGGATCGCCAAGAAGCCATCAAGGCAGCTATGGCTATCACAAATCATGAATTAGATGCAGTTATTATCGCCGGTAAGGGAGCCGATTGCTACCAAATCGTCCAAGGCAAGAAAGAAGCCTATCCAGGAGATGCAGCTGTCGCAGAACGTTATCTATAAAAAAATCAAGGGAACTATTCCCTTGATTTTTTTAGTCTTCTTTCTTAAATGAATTTTTAAGACCTTCAACGGCACCTTCTACAGCACCTTTAACGTCTTCAACTACTTCTTTTGCCTTAGCAACTGTCTTTTCTACAGCGCCTTCTGCTTCAGTCTTACCATCTCCAGTAACTTTACCAAATCCTTCTTTGATAGCGCCTGTTGCTTGTTCCAATTTGTTTTCAAGTGACATATGATTGTCTCCTTTAATTTTATTCCGATATGTGTTACCGGTTACATATAGTTTATACCGAATACTAAGGAAAGTCAAACAATGTGCTCAGAAACAAGAAATCAGTCCAAGTAGAAAGTTAATCTTTCCTTATCAAAGTCGATAGCCAACTCATACTTTTCATCTTCATTTTGGACAATATAACCTAGGACAACTAAACTGTCCACAAAGATATCACGGCGTTTCTGCATAAGCTGGTCTTTTTTGAGAAATTTCAACAAAAAAGTCGTCATGTATTTGAGAGCATACTCAGGATTAACATCACCCAAAATGTCATAAAGTTCCTGCTGTTTTTCTGTCAAAGGATACTGATGTTTGACCTTGTAGAAATAATTAGACAATGTCATTTTTGTTCTCGCAAAGTCTGTCTTTTCAACTAAAATAGCTGCATTGGTTTGATTTCGTAATTCCGTCTCAAAACTCTTCTCCAACAAAGCTTGATAGGTCGGACTAGCTTCGCTGACAAAAATCTCTTGATCCAGTTCAAGACTATCAAGTGATTCAAGCATAGGAAAATTGAGGTAATAGCGCTTATTTTCCCGTAGAATCAAGCCAGCCTTTATATATTCTTCCATGAGTTTATCAACTGCTACATCTGGAAATTGAGCCTTGATTTCCCGTAGAATCACATCATCATGCTGGTCCAGATAGCGGATCAATTCTCCAAAAAATGGCTGTCTCGTCAAACGAGATGGATTAAAAATCTGAATCATGAAGATTCCTTTCTTTACATTCTAACAGAGGCGACGCTGCCAACTGACTAGGATTGGTCCCAGCTTGGTTTAGAGGAACAGGCAGACCTAGTTCTTTATAATACTCCCTCCAAAAATCACTAATCTCCTGCTCCCTATCTCCAAATTTCATAGGAATAGTCTCAAAAATCGGTAGGATTTCTGCCATATACTGGGAACAGTAAAAACCATGTCCATCTGGATAGAAAGAAGCATTGTAGGGTGCTCCTAGATGTTTGCAAGCTTTTTCCTTCACTAACCGAATATCTATTTCTGGGTAGACATAGAGGTCGTACAAATGATTGGACTCAAAGAAGTCTGCTGGTTCCTGACAGATAACACCATCCTGTCCACTAGCGTGGTAAATCATCCCATCCAAATAAATGGCAACATGGTTATAGTTGCCTGTGGAAGTCTGGATGGCCTGTCCCATATCTGACTCATCTCTCACAAAAATCAAATCGCCATTTTCTAACATGCTTCACTCCTAGAAAAAAAGGAGCCGAAACTCCTTTCGATATAAGGCAAACTAGCCTTTCCTAATTTGAATTAACACTCAAAATCTTAAGCATTGAAGCTTTCAGTCAATTGAGGTACCACTTGTTTCTTACGTGAAACAGCACCAGCAAGGAAGGCATGGTTATTTTCAAGTTTGAAGTTGAAGGCTGCTTCAACCTTGTCCATATTGGCACCAAGAGCCAAGATTTCTGAGTTTGAGTTGACGATATCTGTAATCATCAAGACAAAGTCAGAGTAGCCATTTGCTGTGTTCGCAGCTTGCATTGCAGCTTCGATTTCTGCTTGACGTTCCAAAACTTCAGCAATGTCAACTGTGTTTACTTGGGCAACACGGACATTATTTCCGTTCAATTCAAAAGTCTTAGCATCGATGTCAATCAATTCGTCAGCAGATTTGCTAGCCAAGTTTGTACCAGCTTTCAACATAGCCAAACCATATTCTTCTAAGTTTACACCAGCCAATTCAGCCAATTCAGGAGCAATAACTTTATCTGTTGGGTGTGTTGTTGGTGATTTCAAAAGAAGGGTATCTGAAATCAAACCTGAAAGCATCAAACCAGCAATCTCTTTAGGCACAGCCACACCATGTTCTTTGAACATACGGTAAACGATTGAAGACGCTGATCCAACTGGCTCCAAACGCATGTATAGTGGACTTGCAGTTTCAAAGTTAGCCACACGGTGGTGGTCTACAACACCATAAACTTCTACTTCAGCGATATCTGATACAGATTGTTGGAATTCATTGTGGTCAGTCAGGATAACTTGCTCTGCGCCTTCTGCTTTAGCAGAAGTGATAACACGCGGTGCTTCCACACCAAAATAGTTCAAGACAAAGGCTGTTTCTTCATTTGGAGTTCCAAGGGCAACAGCTTCCGTATCCAAACCGTAAGCTTCTTTTGCAAGGTAGGCAAAGGCTACAGATGACCCGATGGCATCTGAGTCTGGATTTTGGTGACCAAATACTAGAATCTTAGACATGATAATACCTCATTTTGTTTATTCTCTTTATTGTAGCATTTTTTTCGCTTTTTGACAAAAGTAAGAGGAGTCAAAGGACTCCCCGCTACTCTTCAAAATAACTAAGTAAATTTCTATCTTGATTTTCAGATAAAAATCTTTCCTTCTGTGGCCTCTTCTTACGCTTGAGAAGGGCTTCTGCCGACATGGCTTCTTCCTTACTGGAAAAACCTTGAGCATAGATGAGTTTGACTGGCAAGCGTGCTCGTGTGTATTTGGCTCCCTTCCCACTATTGTGGACAGCGAGGCGTCTCTTCACATCAGTCGTATAGCCTGTATAGTAAGATCCATCACGACACTCCAGCACATACATATAAGCCTTATAATCCATAATAAATCTCTTCGAGTTCAGGCGTATAAGAGCCATCATCATTGTGAACAATGAGAGGTGGTAAGACCTTAAAGCCACTTGTTGAACCATCCTTGATAGCCTCAATCAAAAGCATATTGGCTTCCTTTTCTCTTTTTGGATAAACAAACTGCAGGCGCTTGGGGGCTAGATTGTGCCGTTGTAAGCTGTCCAAGATATCTAAAAGTCGATCAGGACGATGAACCATGGCCAAACGCCCATTGGATTTGAGAATACTCTGTGCACTACGACATATTTCCTGCAAATTGGTCGTGATTTCATGGCGCGCCAAGAGATAATGTTCGCTCTCGTTCAGGTTTGAATGAGGATCCACCTTGAAATAGGGCGGATTACACAAAATCATATCCACCTTACTTCCCTGTATACGAGAAGGCATATTTTTCAAATCATCACAGATGACCTCCATCTGCTCTTCCAAACCATTCAAACGGACAGAGCGTTCAGCCATATCCGCCAAACGCTCCTGAATCTCAACAGCCAAAATCTGTGCCTGAGTCCGAGTGCTAGCAAATAGCCCCACTGCTCCATTTCCAGCGCAAAAATCCACTATCAAGCCCTTTTTAGGAAAACGTGGAAAACGTGACAAGAGAACACTATCCACCGAATAGCTAAAAACCTCTCTATTTTGAATGATTTTGATATCTGTCGAAAAGAGCTGGTTAATGCGCTCGCCTGATTTTAATAATTGTTCTTCTTCCATGGTCCTATTATAGCAAATTTATATTAACATTACAAAGCATAGAGGTTTCTAATTAGTGCTTCTGATTCTTCAAGTGTTGAAGGGCTTCTTTGGTCCAAATTGGCATCATTCGTTTGAGAGGAGCAAAGCCATAGTTAAAACGATCGCTTGAAAAGCGTCTCCGTCTTGGAAACTGGTGCTTTTCTTCCTCCAAAGTGCGGATAGAAAGGCTGGCTTTCCCTGTAAATTCATCTAAATCCACTACTTGAACTTGAACCTCTTCATCGACTTTCAAGGCTTCTTGGATATTTTCAATAAAGCCTGTCCGAATCTCTGAAATGTGAATCAGCCCTGTATCACCCGTCTCTAGCTCAACAAAGGCACCGTAGGGCTGAATCCCTGTAATACGCCCCTTTAGCTTATCACCGATTTTCATCTTAGTCCTCGATTTCAATTGTTTCAATCACAACATCTTCAACTGGCTTATCCATAGCTCCTGTCTCAACAGCAGCAATGGCATCTAAGACAGCGTAAGAAGCTTTATCAGCTAACTGACCAAAAACCGTGTGACGGCGGTCTAGATGAGGAGTGCCACCTTGGTTGGCATAGATTTCCGCAATCGGTTCTGGCCAACCACCACGAGCAATTTCTTTCTTAGAATAAGGCAGGTGTTGATTTTGCACGATAAAGAATTGGCTGCCGTTGGTATTTGGACCAGCATTGGCCATGGAAAGGGCACCACGGACATTGTAAAGTTCTTCTGAGAATTCATCCTCAAATGATTCGCCGTAGATTGACTCGCCACCCATACCAGTTCCAGTTGGGTCTCCACCTTGGATCATAAAGTCCTTGATAATACGGTGGAAAATGACACCATCATAGTAGCCATCTTTAGAAAGAGAAACAAAGTTAGCTACTGTTTTAGGAGCATGTTCAGGGAAGAGCTTAATACGCAAGTCTCCGTGATTGGTCTTAATAGTCGCGATAGGACCTTCTACTGTTTCAATATCTACTTGTGGGAAATGCAATTCTTTTTCTACCATACCAAATCCTTCTAAGGCATCAAAAATGCCATCTTCTTCTAATGTTTTTGTAATATAATCTGCTTTTTCTTTGATCTTATCATGAGAAATTCCCATTGCAACGCTGATTCCAGCATAATCAAAGAGTTCCAAGTCATTGAGCCCATCTCCAAAGACCATGACGTTCTCTGGTTTCAAGCCAAGATGTTCCACAACCTTTTCCACACCCGTCGCTTTGGAGCCTGAAATCGGCACAATATCAGACGAATGTTGATGCCAACGAACCATGCGAAGTTTATCTGAGAGACTATCAGGCAAGTGCAAGTCATCTCCCTTATCTTCAAAAGTCCACATCTGATAGATATTTTCTTTTTCATGGAAATCAGGATCTACATCTAAATCGGGGTAAATTGGATTGATAGCTTCACTAATCATATCGGTGCGAGTCGACAACTTGGCATCATGACTCCCAACCAAACCATACTCAATTCCCTCTTGCTTGGCCCAAGAGATATACTCCTCAACATCTGACTTCTCAATCTGATGCTGATAAATGACATGACCTTTTTTATCTTCGATATAAGCCCCATTCAAAGTTACAAAAAAGTCAGGCTTGAAATCACGAATCTCTGGAACGACACCAAAAATCCCTCGTCCAGAAGCAATACCTGTCAAAATTCCTTTCTCACGTAATTGCTTAAAAACAGTTGGGATCGAAGCTGGAATAAAACCTGTCTTTGAATTCCGCAATGTATCATCAATATCAAAAAAGACAATCTTGATTTTCTTTGCCTTGTATCTTAATTTGGCATCCATCTCACTACCTCTTTCAATCTAACTCTTTCCATTATACCATAAAGTAGCTAAATCCCCTATTTTCAAAAAGTTTCCCGTTTTATTGTAAGTCCTTGGATAAGTATAAAACTAAATCATTATCGTTTTGACAACTTGCACCCATTTCTAGCGGTTTATTTCGATACCAGACACCTGTCCCATCTGGAATGTAGCCCCGTCTGATATACAATCTCTGGGCAGGGCCATAGCCTAAGTGCAAACCTACACCAAGAGTGACCTTACTCGAAACAAACTTGACTCGTTTTTCTGCTTCTTCTAGCAGTTGATTCCCAATCCCTTGATTTCGAAAAGGCTCAAACACATTAAAATCTGATAATTCTGGATAGACTTCTGCAAAAGGACCATGTTTAGCAGAGGGCAAAATGGTAACGTAGCCCGCTACAGCACCATCAATCTCTGCAACTAAGACTTCTCTCTCCCCACTTTCCTGTTCCAGAAAATATCTAGCCAAAATTTCCTCTCTACCAGGCCAACCTTGATTCATAAATCCATGAGATAAGGATTCAATATCAGACTTAACCATATTTCTAATCGTACAATTCATCTTTGACTTAGCCACCTTTACTCTTTCTATTACCATTATAGCACGCCAAGGTCAGAAAAAAACTATCTCGTGAAAAAAGACACAACCGGGTCTGAAAAAGAGGTCCACTCGGAACTCAACTCGCTCTTTCATTTCAAAGCTCGTGAAAAAAAACCGTCGGGGTCTTAATTCGCTTTCTTGTTTTCAAGCTCATGAAAAAAGGTCCACTGGACCCCAACTCGCTCTCTCATTTCAAAGCTCGTGAAAAAAAGACCCGTTGGGGTCTTAATTCGCTTTCTTATTTCCGAGCTCATGAAAAAGAGGTCCACTGGACCCAAACTCGCTCTCACATTTCAAGGCTCGTGAAAAAAAGACCCAACCGGGTCTTTTCTTTAATCTTCGTTTACGAAAGGCATCAAAGCCATTACGCGAGCGCGTTTGATAGCTGTTGTTACTTTACGTTGGTTTTTAGCTGAAGTTCCTGTTACACGACGAGGAAGGATTTTCCCACGTTCTGAAACGAAACGGCTAAGAAGCTCAGTATCTTTGTAATCAACATATTCAATTTTGTTTGCTGCGATGTAATCAACTTTTTTACGGCGTTTGAATCCGCCACGACGTTGTTGAGCCATGTTTTTTCTCCTTTATAATTTTAGTTGTCCATTAGAATGGTAAATCATCATCTGAAATATCCAATGGATTTGTTGCTCCAAATGGATTTTCATCACGTGAAAAGTCTGGTACTGAATTTGTAGGTGCTGAATAGTTTGCAGTTGGTGCAGAGTAAGCTCCACCTGTATGACCCTCACGCACACTACGGCTTTCCAACATTTGGAAATTCTCAGCCACGACCTCTGTCACGTAGACACGTTGTCCTTGCTGGTTATCGTAACTACGAGTCTGGATACGACCTGTCACCCCAATAAGTGAGCCTTTTTTAGCCCAGTTAGCAAGGTTTTCAGCCTGTTGGCGCCACATAACGACATTGATAAAATCAGCCTCACGTTCGCCATTTTGACTCTTAAATGTACGGTTTACTGCAAGAGTAAAAGTCGCAACTGCTACATTTGATGGGGTATAACGCAACTCAGCGTCACGTGTCATACGCCCTACAAGTACAACATTGTTAATCATAGTTTACCTTCTTACGCGTCAGTTTTGACGATCATGTGACGAAGAATGTCAGCGTTGATTTTTGAAAGACGGTCAAACTCTTTAAGAGCTGCGTCGTCGTTTGCTTCAACGTTAACGATGTGGTAAAGTCCTTCACGGAAATCTTGGATTTCGTATGCAAGACGACGTTTTTCCCAAGATTTTGATTCAACAACAGTTGCACCGTTGTCAGTCAAAATAGAGTCAAAACGTGCTACCAAAGCGTTTTTAGCTTCTTCTTCAATGTTTGGACGAATGATATAAAGAATTTCGTATTTAGCCATTGATATGTTCCTCCTTTTGGTCTAATGACCCCAAGACTTTGCAAGGGGTAAGTGAGGTTCGCTCACAATAAACTATTATACTAGAAAAAATTTTTTTACGCAAGGAAAAACTCTGAAATCATGACCACCCGTCAAACGGGTGGTTTGTCCCAGGGCTATAAGCCCAAATTACCAGCCAGCGCCTAAAGACGCTGGCTTTCACTTTGTTCAAGCCTTATTGCTCTTGACTCGTCACTTGCCTCTCAAAGA
>NZ_NCVN01000002.1:0-54967 GCF_002096925.1 Streptococcus mitis
AAAGCCTCTTTGAGAGGCAAGTGACGAGTCAAGAGCAATAAGGCTTGAACAAAGTGAAAGCCAGCGTCTTTAGGCGCTGGCTGGTAATTTGGGCTTATAGCCCTGGGACAAACCACCCGTTTGACGGGTGGTCATGATTCTGCTGGTTTTTCTTGATTTCCAGTACTTGTTGTAGATTCTGTTGTTTCCTTTTCTGAAGATGATTCAGCAGGTTTAGAGTCTGTTGTGTTGCTCGGTTTGTTTTCGTCGCTTGCAGTTTCACTGTTAGATTCTGTAGCTACATTTGGTTGATTCTCTGCACTTGTGCTATCAGCATTCGATTCAGCTTTTGTTGCTGGAGTTGCTTCTTCACTCGCACTTGATTTTGACTTGATTTCTTGATTCAAGACCAGAATAGCTTTTGTCAATTCAAGTAAAGCAGCCTTATCTTTACTCTTAGCAGAAAGTTGATCTAGTAATGCATCCACCTTATCAAAGTCTTCATCAGAACCCTTATTGTTTTCTAAATAAGCATGAAGCGACATAAGAATATCGTAGAGTTTTTGATAGAGTACAAGTGTCTGAGGATCTTGCTCAGCATTTTCCTTTTCTTGTTGAAGAGCGCTAGCGATACGAGTCAAGACATCTTTTACCTGACTGTTTACTTCATCCAAGTCTGCATCAGCCTTGTTTGTAGCAACTTTGAGATTTTCTACTTCTTCTGCTAAGGATTGTCTGATTCCTTCTTCTTGGATTTGATCTAAGAGTTGTGTTGCCTTGCTCAAGAGACTTTCTACTTGTTCCTTGCTAACATGATTGACATGCTCTTCAGGCATAAAATCTCCATACAATTCTTTCAAGAAGCCATAAATAGCTGTCTTGGCAGTTTGATTATCAACTTTTTCAGTATCTAGAACTGTCTGAGTCGATTTAGCAGTAGTTGGTTGAGCTTTCAAAGCTTCTTCCACTTCTTGTTTTGCCTGATAGATGCTTGGGAATAATTTGTTCAATTCTGCTGCCTTTAGGAAGGATTGAGATTGATACAAGGTCCAAGTCAACTGAGCCACTTTGTTTCGAAGTTCATCATTCAAACGACCGTCATTTACGTGTTCGTAGAAAAACTTGATGTATTCTACAGTTGTAACACCTGTTCGATCATTAAAGTCTTGCAAGGCTTGAAGTTGTGATTCAACGGCTGCTAAAGCAGCCTCATCTTTAGCCAATTTAGCTTCTTGAAGTCGAACGAGAAGGTCTTTCTTAGGAAGTCCAAAAGTGTCTGTATCCAGAGTATTGATTTTATCAATCAAGGCCTGATATTTCTTATCTAGAGCACTGGTTTCAACAGGTTTGACACTTTCATCAATATGGATATATTGCTTATCAAAAAGATCAAGTGTCGCAAGATAACCTGCTGTAGAGTTAGTTGCCAGTTTCTTCATGTTTTCAGTAAACTGACCTAAGGCTAACTCAATTTGTCTTTGTTCGATAGGCTTGTCTTTGTAGATACTTCTGCTATCAGCTAGAAGTTGATCTACTTTTGCCAAGACTGCCTTCTCATCAAAAGCTCCAGGTTGATAATTGGATTGCAGGGCTGGAATCTTGTTTTTCAAAGCCACTTCATATCCCTTAGTTTGAACCTTGATGTAGTGATTATGGTCGCCATGAGGAATCACAAAACTACCATTTTCTACCTGTAAGCTATACGGAGACACGCCATCTCTCAAAGCAGTCGTGTAGAGTTCGTTTAGGAAATCAAGTTCTGGATTGCCAGTTTGTAGCGGAAGACGCACATGTTCCTTACGAACAGCATATGGGTGGATATGAGTTGGATCGTAGGCTTGGTCTGGATTTCCAAAGACAAAGAAGCCGTTTGAAATTCTAATAGCTTCAAGTGGGACACCGTAGGTCTTAGAAATATAAGCAATCTTTTCTTCATCGCTAGCATCTCTTGAGAAAGACTCTACCGTTTTAGCAAGAGGTTTTACAGATTCTGCATCATGATGTGTTTTCAGATGATCCTGTGCGGCCTTAATTTGCTCAGCTGTCAAGTCCTTCTTGAAGAAGTAATGATTATGGTCTCCGTGACTCATGACAAAACCTTGCTCATCCTCACTGATGACACGATTGGCATCAAAACCGTGATCATGGTCTTCATCATGATGGTGTCCATGATGATCTTCATCGTGATCGTCATCATGAGCTGGACTTGGTGTTGCTGTATTTGCCCCTTTCAAGTGGTCTTGCGCTGCCTTAATTTGCTCTGCTGTCAAGTCCTTCTTGAAGAAGTAATGATTATGGTCACCATGACTCATGATAAAGCCTGCCGCATCTTCACTGATAATTCGATTGACATCAAAATCATGGCCATGTTCGTCATGGTGATGACCGTGTGTATCTTCATCGTGATCATCATGGGCTGGACTTGGTACTGATGGCGTTTTACTTTTCAGATGATCTTGGGCGGCCTTAATTTGCTCTGCTGTCAAATCTTTCTTAAAGAAGTAATGATTATGATCACCGTGTGACATGACAAAGCCTTGATCATCCTCACTGATGACACGATTGGCATCAAAACCATGATCATGGTCTTCATCATGATGGTGGTCATGTCCATCTCCATCATGTCCATGCTCTTCATGCTTAGGGTCCCGACTTCCATGGTCGCCATCTTGCTCATGATGATGGTTTTGCTGAGTAGGTTTTTCTGCTGGTTTGCTTGGATTCTCCAATGGTGTTGGTCTCACACTGTCACTAGTTAGAGGAATCATTCTCGCAATCTTTTCTTCTAATGCAGAAAGTTTTGTATAGGGGATGAAATGATAGTGATTTCCGTGAGGAATCGCTACACCACTTGGTGTTCTGCTTGAAATCTTAGCAGGGTCAAAAGTCAAACCATCCGATTCAGCATATCGTTTAGTACTTGGAAGAGCATAGAGCTGCTGTAATAGACTTTGAAGACTCTCGGATTTATTACTTGGTATTTCAGCCTGTTGAATAGGCTTGGTAGTTTGACCATCCCCATTTGTACTTGGACGATAGTCAGTCACACTAGGCTGATTTCTCGTTCCAGAGAGGTAAGCTTGAGCTGCAGCCAATTCACTAGCAGACAAGGAACTCTTTGGAATGTAGTGGTAATGTCCTCCGTGAGGGACGATATAAGCATCACCAGTATCCTCTATAATATCAGATGCATTAAAGATGTAGCCATCATCAGTAGTATAGCGACCTTGAGATTGAGCAAGCGCCACTGCACTATTAGATGTTGGTGCATCGTGAGTATGACCTTGTTTTTGGCGTTCAATTTCGTCCTTCGAACGAACGTTATCCGCATGTGCCACATCCTTAAGGTAAACATAATATTTACCATTCACCTTGATAATGTAACCACCTTTGACTTCGTTGACAATATCAGCGTCTTTCAGTTGATAATTGGCATCTTTCATCAAAAGTTCTTCACTGAAAATCGCATCAAAAGGAACTTTCCCATTGTAATAATGGAAATGATCACCGTGTGAAGTCACATAACCTTGATCGGTGATTTTCACAACAATTTGTTCAGCCTGGATATCTTCTTTTTTGCTGACTTGCTCTGGTGTTTGTGTATCTGTTTTTGGAGTGTCTTGTTTCCCATCGACATAAGATACACGATTCGTATCTTTGTTCTCTCCTGTCTGATGTTGATTCAATGCATAAATACAAAGACTTAAAGAGAGGACAACAGCTGCACCAGCAGCAAGTTTCTTCTTATTTATTTTCATAATCTCCTCATTTCAATTCTTCTACTAAAATACTCATATTGTCTTCTAGGTTTTCTAGATAAGTCTTATCATTTTGTGGGTCTGCCTCTAAAGGATTCAGAGTTTTTAGCCCCACACCTGTTGATTTGACAAGAGTTTCAGCTACTTTCGAAGAAGCATTACTTTCTGTAAAAATCGTTTTAACCTTATAGGTTTTAACAAATTCCTGAATTTCTGTTAGTTGTCTTGGACTTGGTTCTTGTTCTGGAGAGATACCAGCGATTCCAAGTTGATTGAGTCCAAATCGCTTAGCTAGATAAGAAAAGGCTGTATGTTGTGTCACAAAGGTTTTCTGACTCGCTTTTTCAAATTTAGGCTGGAATTTCTTAGTCAATTCTTGAGCTTTTTTCATAAAGGCTTGCGCATTTTTCTGATAAGTCTCTTTATGCTCACTATCAACCTCTGAAAGTTTATCAGCAATAATCTGGGCTTCTTCTCCAGCTTTGTCAGGATCTAGCCAAGTATGAGGATCATAGAGCGTTTTTTCATCAACTCCATCACCTGCTTCCACATCTTCTAGACCAGGGACACGATCCAATGTCATTCCTTCTGAAGCCTCTAAAACCTTAACTTTGGATTTTTTTAGATTGGGATCCAGACTTCCTGCCCAAGATTCGAGTGTATGCGAATGGTAGACAAATACATCTGCATCATAGATGGCTGCGATATCATTTGCTGAAGGTTCAAAGGAGTGAATTCCGCTACTTGACTGAATCATTCGAACATCATTCAAGTCACCAGATACTTCCTTGACCATGGCATAGATAGGATAAAAACTGGTCACAATTTTCATCCCTTTACCTGACTGGCTTTCCTTTTGGCCACAAGCAGCTAATACCAGAGCCAATACACTGGTCATCAATACTAAAATCGTCCTCTTTTTCACTATAACTCCTTAACTAGTGTTTAACCATTTAATTAACTAGTAAATAGTTTATCTTTATTTAGAAAATATGTCAAGAATTTTTACACAATTTCATAAAAAAGAGAACAGAATCCATATTCCGCTCCCTTTTTATCTTCTATAATAGTTGTATAGTTACTTACTCTCCTTTAACAAGACTAATAGCTTTTCAGCTTCTGCCATAATAGTATTGTTGTCCTGAGAACCAAATAACAGGTTATTTTTTAATCCTGTGAGAGTTTCGTTGGCATTGGACTTAAGAATTGGATCCTTAATCTTTTTAAGTAACTCTTCCGCCTCTCTCAGTTTTTCTTCAACCTTTTCAGTTTCAACCTGATGTTCCTCTGGTTCCGATAGTGATTCTTCTTCTGATTCCTCTGGTTCTTTTGGTTTTGGAGATTCTGCTTTCTCATTTTTCGGTTTTTCTTCGCGAGGTTTTTCCTCCTCAATTTTTTCTGTCTGAGGTTTCTCCTCTGTTGGTTTCTCTGTTTGATTGTTAGCAGCTTGACTATTGTGGTTTCTTTGAACATGATCGCTCGCATTGCCCCAACCACTATCTGAATGCGGACGTTCGTTTGGATGTTCGACATAATACTTCACAGTTTCAAATAGCTCTTCTAAACTATACCCCTTAGGTGCCTCATAAAGTCCTTCGTCAAACCACTCAAATTTGATGTTATGGTAATGGTCATAATGAGGTATAATCAAACTTCCATTTTTAACTTCCACAGTATGTTGGAGATTGTAAGGCATACGGTCAAGTGGTACCTTCTTAGCTGCTTTTACTCGATTGTAAATCGCTTCTGCTCCCTTAGCCTCAGTATTTCCTGAACTTTGATGATTTGTTGAAGGAGGCGTCAAACCTTTCTCTTTAGCATAAGCTTGACCTGCTGCTCTTTCAGCTTCAGACAAACTTTCTTTCTTAATCCAATGACTGTGGCTCATATGCGGAGTTACATAGGCATCCCCCTCATCACTGGTGATATCACGGGGATCAAAGATATAGCCATCTTCTGTTGTATACTTGCCTGCCAACTTGGCTACTTGAATCTCATCATCTGTGTAAGCTATTTGTGCATTTGGTTTTCCTAAACGTTCTGGATGACGAATCGGCGCTAGAAAAGCAAGGATATCATCAACTAACTTGACTTTATCACTTGACTCATCGTTGAGACGTTCCAATAGTCTATCCAAAGCGTCAAAATCAGCTTGGCGTCCTTTATTGGAAATCAAATCTTGATGAACTGTTGCTAGTAAATCATAAACTTTGTTGTAAAATTTTTGATTAGCAAATGCAAGATTGGTTTTCTTAGCTCCTAACTCATGAGACAAACTTTCTTGTTTAGCAAGTTTATCATCAATGGCTGCAACAGTTTCTGCTGAAAGTTCCTTGGCAGAGATATAACGCGAAGTTCCATTCTCTTCAAAGACATAACCATCAACCACCTTTCGAATCGCCTGTTTTACCAATTTTCCATCAATTGGATTGCTTGGAGCTGGTTGAGGATTTGGTACAGGTTGTGGACTTGGTATTGGGGTAGGCTCTGGAGCAGGGACTGGAGTCGGAATTGGATTTGGAAGACTTGGATTCGGAATTGGTTTTAATTCTTTACCACCTGCAGTAGTATGATTTCCTTGGTAATTTTCAGAAATCATTCTCGCAATCTTCTGCTCTAAATCAGACATTTGAGAATAAGGGATAAAGTGATAATGATCTCCATGGGGCACTGCAACACCATTCGCAGTTTTTCTTGTAATCTGCGCTGGATCAAAGACAAGCCCATCTGATTCCACATGTCGTTGGCTAAGCGGCAAGGCATAAAGCTGTTTCAATAGACTGGATACGTCTTCTCTCGGACTAGCTTGATAGCTATTATCCACTTGTGGGCTAACACTTGGAGTCCATCTTCTGGTATTTGCCTCAACATTGCTTTGATTAGTTTGTCCATATGAACTACTATTCGATGTCTCTGATGAGCTACTACTAGAAGAATTTGTTGAAGGACGATACCCAACCGAGCTTGGTTGATTACCTTTCCCAGCTAGGAAGGCTCGAGCTGCAGCCAGTTCACTGGCAGACAAGTCACTCTTAGGAATATAGTGGAAATGATTGCCATGAGGAACGATATAGGCATCGCCCGTGTCCTCAATGATATCAGATGCATTAAAGATATAACCATCATCCGTTGTATAACGGCCCTGAGCTCTGGCAGCGACTACCTCTTTATCGTTAGATCCACCTCCGTGATTACTACCGTGTTCCTGCTTCTGACGAGTAATTTCTTCTTTTGTTCGAACATTATCAGCATGCGCTACATCCTTTAGATAGACATAATACTTACCATCTACCTTAATCACATAGCCACCCTTGATTTCATTGACAATGTCTGAATCCTTCAACTGATAATTCGGATCTTTCATGAGGAGTTCTTCACTGATGATAGCATCATAAGGAACCTTGCCATTATAGTAGTGATAATGGTCTCCATGAGAAGTCACATAACCTTGGTCCGTAATCTTGATAACAATTTGTTCGGCGTTGATTCCCTCTCTCTTACTAACTTCATCTGGTGTCAAGTTCTCTGCCTTTTGACTTGATTGGTTGCCATCAATGTATGAAACACGATTATCTTCTTTTACAGTTTGAGCTTGATGCAAACCTAGTTCATAAGCACAGACACTTAAAACAAGTGCAGCTGCTGACCCAGCTAGATATTTTTTATTGATTTTCATTCTTTCCTCTTTTCTTAACTCTATTTGATTCACTACAAAATAATAAACCAGTTAATTAACTAGTTAATAGTTTACTCTTTTTAGTACTGCTTGTCAAGAATTTTTCGTATATACATAATAAAAATGAAAGTCTCTTTATCGAGACTCCCATTTTTCATTAATTTGTTTTTTCCTTATTTACAGGTGAAGGATTACTACCTTTTAACAACGCAAGTAATTTTTCTGCTTCTGCCATGATACCATTATTATCCATGGTTTGCAGGCTCAAATTATTTCGTAAACCAGCTAGGGTTTCTGTCGCATTGCCTTTCAGACTAGCATCTGTTACTTTAGCAAGTAAAGCTTCTGCTTCTTTGAGCTTGGCTTCTACTTTTTCAGTCTCTACTTGAGGGACTTCTGGCTCAGCAGGTGTTTCCTCTACTGGTTCTTCATCCGCTTTGAAGTTCTTTTTGGGATCTTCACTGTGGTCTTTCTTACCTAAGACATGCTCGCTGGCATTTCCCCATCCGTCATTAGAATGTGGACGTTCATCAGGATGTTCAACATAGTACTTAATCGTCGCAAATAAGTCTTCCAAGGTATAGCCATTTGGAGCTTTGTATGAGTGATCATCAAACCAAGCAAATTTAATGTTATGGTAATGATCCTTATGAGGAATGATTAAATTACCATTTTTAACTTCTACTGTATGCTCGACCATGTATGGAAGTCGAACGAGTGGAATTCGTTTCTCACCTTTCACACGATTGTAAATAGCCGCTGCACTATCTCCAGTTGGATTTGCTTGAGAATCTGCATCTGCTGACGGAGGTAAAATCCCTTTTTCTTTAGTATAAGATTGAGCCGCAGCTTTTTCCTTATCAGAAAGGCTATCCTTTCCAATCCAGTGACTATGGCCCATATGAGGTGTTACATAGGCATCCCCCTCATCACTGATAATATCATGTTCGTCAAAAATATAACCATCTGACGTTGTATACTTATCAGTTAATTGAGCAATACGAACTTCGTTTTCGGTATATTCAATTTGAGAATTTGGTTTTCCAAGTCGCTCAGGATGGGTAATTGGTGCTAGGAATGCCAATAAATCATCTACCAATTTTCCTTTATTAGAAGATTCATCATTCAAGCGTTCTGCTAATTTGTCTAAGGCTTGGAAATCAGAAACGCGACCTTTATTTTCAGACAAGGCTTTATGAGCCTCGGCCAATAAATTATATGCTTTATCATAAAATTCTTGGTCGCGAGGTGGTACATTTTCTTTTTTAGCAGTTAAAGCGTGTGACACACTCTCTTGTTTTGATAACTTGCTTTCCAGATTTTTAACAGTTTCAGATGGTAAATCTTTCGCAAAGACGTAGCGTGAGATTCCTTTTTCTTCGAAAACATATCCTTCTCCAACTTTTCGTACCAGCTGACTAACTAAAGAAGAATTTGAGTCTATTTTAGGATTTGGAGTAGGAGCCGGTTTTACAATAGGTTTCAAAGGTTTTAAGCTAAGAGCTGGCAAAACAGGAGATGGAGTTAAATTTGGAAGGCTTGGAGTCGGAATTGGTTTTAATTCTTTACCACCTGCAGTAGTATGATTTCCTTGATAATTTTCAGAAATCATTCTCGCAATCTTCTGTTCTAAATCAGACATTTGAGAATAAGGGATAAAGTGATAATGGTCTCCGTGAGGCACTGCAACACCATTCGCAGTTTTTCTTGTAATCTGCGCTGGATCAAAAACAAGTCCATCTGATTCCACATGTCGTTGGCTAAGCGGTAAGGCATAAAGCTGTTTCAAGAGACTGGATACGTCTTCACTTGGACTTGCTTGATAACTATTATCCACTTGTGGGCTAACACTTGGAGCCCATCTACTAATATTTGTCTCAACATTGCTTTGATTCGTTTGTACATATGAACTACTATTCGATGTCTCTGATGAGCTACTAGAAGAATTTGTTGAAGGACGATACCCAACTGAGCTTGGTTGATTACCTTTTCCAGACAGGAAGGCTCGAGCTGCAGCTAATTCACTGGCAGACAAATCACTCTTCGGAATATAGTGGAAGTGATTGCCATGGGGAACGATATAGGCATCACCCGTGTCCTCGATGATATCAGATGCATTAAAGATATAACCATCATCCGTTGTATAGCGTCCTTGGGCTCTCGCTGCAGCAACAGCATTATCTGTGCTTGCATTATGATTATGACTGTGTTCCTGCTTCTGACGTTTAATCTCTTCTTTTGTCCGAATATTATCCGCGTGGGCAGCATCCTTAAGGTAAACATAGTATTTCCCGTCTACCTTAATCACATAGCCACCCTTGATTTCATTGACAATGTCTGAATCCTTCAACTGATAATTCGGATCTTTCATGAGGAGCTCTTCACTGATGATGGCATCATAAGGAACCTTGCCATTATAGTAATGGTAATGGTCTCCATGAGAGGTCACATAACCTTGATCCGTAATCTTGATAACGATTTGTTCTGCGTTGATTCCCTCTCTCTTACTAACTTCATCTGGTGTCAAATTTTCTGCCTTTTGGCCAGCCTGATCACCATCTATATAAGCAACTCGATTAGAATCTTTCTTAACTTGACCAGCTTGATACCGTCCAAGCTCATAGGAACAAATACTTAGGGCAAGGACTGCCACTGAACCTGCTAGATATTTTTTATTGATTTTCATTCTTTTCTCACTTTAATTCTTCTGCTAGAACACTCATATTTTCTTCTAGATTTTCTAGGTAAGTCTTGTCATTTTGTGGGTCTGCCTCTAAAGGATTCAGAGTTTTCAGCCCCACACCTGTTGATTTGACAAGAGTTTCAGCTACTTTCGAAGAAGCATTACTTTCTGTAAAAATCGTTTTAACCTTATAGGTTTTAACAAATTCCTGAATTTCTGTTAGTTGTCTTGGACTTGGTTCTTGTTCTGGAGAGATACCAGCGATTCCAAGTTGATTGAGTCCAAATCGCTTAGCTAGATAAGAAAAGGCTGTATGTTGTGTCACAAAGGTTTTCTGACTCGCTTTTTCAAATTTAGGCTGGAATTTCTTAGTCAATTCTTGAGCTTTTTTCATAAAGGCTTGCGCATTTTTCTGATAAGTCTCTTTATGCTCACTATCTACCTCCGAAAGTTTATCAGCGATAATCTGAGCTTCTTCGCCAGCTTTTTCAGGATCTAGCCATGTGTGAGGATCATAGAGCGTTTTTTCATCAACTCCATCACCTGCTTCCACATCTTCTAGTCCAGGAACGCGATTCAATATCATTCCTTCAGAAGCCTCTAAAACCTTAACTTTGGATTTTTTTAGATTTGGATCCAGACTTCCTGCCCAAGATTCGAGCGTATGCGAATGGTAAACAAAGACATCTGCATCATAGATGGCTGCGATATCATTTGCCGAAGGTTCAAAGGAGTGAATCCCACTACTTGACTGAATCATTCGAACATCATTCAAGTCACCAGATACTTCCTTGACCATGGCATAGATAGGATAAAAACTGGTAACGATTTTCATCCCTTTACCTGACTGGCTTTCCTTTTGACCACAAGCAGCTAAACACAAAAGAAAGACACTTAACAACACTAAAAACAAATTTTGTTTCTTCATAAAAACTCCTTAACTAGTTATTTAACTAGTTAATATTCTACTCCAATTTTTTTTATTGTCAAGCATTTTATGAACTAGTTAATAGATTTTCTGATTTTAAACTATAAAAAAACCTTGCAACTAGGTTACAAGGTTAATGACATTAATCAAAATTAACGTATTCTTTTTGAAGTTCAAGAACTTCTTCCATTGTTGAACACTCTGTAAGGGCACGGTTAGCGTACTCTTCCATCTTAGCAGTGTCCAATTTCTTCATCAAGCTACGTGTACGAAGTACTGATGTTGCTGACATAGAGAACTCATCCAAGCCCATTCCGACAAGAAGTGGAACAGCTTTTTGGTCACCAGCCATCTCACCACACATACCAGCCCATTTACCTTCAGCGTGCGCTGCCTTAATAACGTTGTTAATCAAGCGAAGGATTGATGGGTTATATGGTTGGTAAAGGTATGAAACTTGTTCGTTCATACGGTCTGCTGCCATTGAGTATTGGATCAAGTCGTTTGTTCCAATTGACATGAAGTCTACTTCTTTTGCAAATTGGTCTGCAAGCATTGCTGCTGCAGGGATTTCAATCATGATACCAACTTGGATGTCATCCGCAACTGCAACACCTTCAGCAAGAAGGTTTGCTTTTTCTTCTTCATAAACTGCTTTAGCTGCACGGAATTCTTTCAATAGGGCAACCATTGGGAACATGATACGCAATTGACCATGAACAGAAGCACGAAGAAGGGCACGGATTTGTGTACGGAACATTGCATCTCCAGTTTCAGAAATAGAGATACGAAGGGCACGGAATCCAAGGAATGGGTTCATTTCGTGTGGCATATCGAAGTAAGGAAGTTCCTTATCTCCACCGATATCCATTGTACGAACGACAACTGGTTTACCATTCATTCCTTCAAGAACAGCCTTGTATGCTTCATACTGCTCATCTTCTGTTGGGAAGTCTTGAGAATCCATGTACAAGAACTCTGTACGGTAAAGTCCAACAGCTTCTGCACCGTTGTTGTTAACACCTTCAACGTCTTTTGGAGTACCGATGTTAGCAGCCAACTCGAAGTGTTTACCGTCAGCAGTCACTGTTTGAGCATCTTTCAAAAGTGCCCATTCAGCTTTTTGTTTAGCATAAGCTTCACCAGCTGCTTTAAATTCTGCTGCTTGTTCATCTGTTGGGTTGATAATCACTTCACCAGTGATTCCGTTAACGGCAAGGATATCACCGTCTTTCACTACTTCAGTGATGTTATTTGTTCCCAATACAGCTGCAATTTCAAGTGTACGTGCCATGATAGCTGAGTGGCTTGTACGTCCACCGATGTTTGTTACAAAAGCTTTTACAAAGTTTTTGTCCAATTGAGCTGTATCAGATGGTGTCAAGTCATGCGCAATCACAATTACTTCTTCATTGATAGAAGCTGGATTTGGCAATTTTTTACCAAGAAGATTTGCCAATACACGTTTTGTCACGTCGCGGATATCCGCTGCACGTTCTTGCATATATGGGTTGTCTTCCATGCCTTCAAAGATAGTGATGAACATGTCAGTCACTTCTTTAAGACCTGCTTCAGCATTGACTTTCTTAGCGCGAATTGTTTCTTTAATCTGACCAATCAATTCTGGGTCAGCAAGAACCATCAAATGAGCGTCAAAAACTTGAGCCGCTTCTTCACCAAGCGTACCTACAGCTTTCTCACGGATAAGAGAAAGCTCGTTTTGAGAAGCTTCAAGAGCAACATCCAAACGAGCCTCTTCTGCGTTTGTATCTTCGACTGAAACAGTATCGAATGACAAATCCGGTTGAACGAGTAGATATGCTTTTGCAACGGCAACACCGTCAGATGCTGCGATTCCTTTAAGCATTTCTGTCATCTTCCTTATGCCAATCCTTCTTTTTCCATTGTTTCTGAGATTGCGACGATAGCATCATCTGCATCTGCACCTTCAGCTGAGATAGTTACGTCAGCACCTTGGCCAACACCAAGACTCATAACACCCATGATTGATTTAAGGTTAACTGATTTACCTTTGTACTCAAGAGTGATATCTGAAGCAAATTTGCTAGCAGTTTGTACCAACAATGTTGCTGGACGTGCGTGAATACCTGTTTCTGCCACTACGTGGAAATCTTTAGAAGCCATAGTTTGACTCTCCTTTTGTTCTTTCTTTTTTGAGTTATATGTGATAACCCTTACAATTTGGTATTATATCATCTTCTAGGATTTTTTTCAAGCATTTTATGGGATTTATTCGATTTCCTTTCAGATAACTTGCTGAAAATCTTCTATTCTAGATAACAAAACACAGGATATAGTTTTTCAAAAAACAACTTATAGGATAATTATCATCTTTTCACAAATCAAACACTACATATTGTGTTTTGTGGGCTTGAGTAGAAAAATAGACCACTATATTTAGTTTTAAATCATTGACAAAAATTTATTTTCTGATATACTAAGAAAGTAATCTATTTTGAAAGAGGAGTTACACAATGGTAACCGTTTATTCTAAAAACAACTGTGTCCAATGTAAGATGACTAAACGTTTCTTGGACAGTAATAATGTCGCTTATCGTGAAATCAATCTTGATGAGCAACCTGAGTACATCGATCAAGTTAAAGAGCTCGGTTTCAGCGCAGCTCCTGTTATCCAAACACCAACTGAAGTCTTTTCAGGTTTCCAACCAGGAAAACTGAAACAATTAGCATAATCTTAGTACATCATCCAGAAGAAACTGCTTCTAGGGCTAACTTAGAAGCCTTTCTTTTGTAATTAGATAAGGGAAATTTTATGGGATTAAAACATCTTGAAGACGTGACTTACTTCCGTCTCAATAACGAAATCAACCGTCCTGTCAATGGACAAATCATGCTTCATAAAGATAAGGAAGCCTTGGATGCTTTCTTTAAAGAAAATGTAGTTCCAAACACTATGGTTTTTGATTCAATCAAAGATAAAATCAAATACCTCATTGAACACAACTACATCGAAACAGCCTTTATCAAGAAATACCGTCCAGAGTTTTTGGAAGAATTGTCTCAATTTATCAAAGACCAAAACTTCCAATTCAAGTCTTTCATGGCAGCTTATAAGTTTTACAATCAATACGCCTTAAAGACTAATGACGGTGAATATTATCTTGAAAGCATGGAAGACCGTGTCTTCTTTAACGCCCTTTATTTTGCTGATGGGAATGAAGCTATTGCCATCGATATTGCCAATGAAATCATCCACCAACGCTACCAACCGGCTACTCCTTCCTTCTTGAATGCTGGACGTGCTCGTCGTGGTGAATTGGTATCATGTTTCCTGATCCAAGTAACTGATGATATGAACTCTATCGGACGTTCTATCAACTCAGCTCTTCAACTTTCACGTATCGGTGGTGGTGTGGGAATTTCCCTCAGCAACCTTCGTGAAGCTGGTGCACCTATCAAAGGCTATGAAGGAGCCGCTTCTGGTGTCGTTCCTGTTATGAAGCTTTTCGAAGATAGCTTCTCTTACTCCAACCAATTGGGGCAACGTCAAGGTGCCGGTGTTGTCTACCTCAACGTCTTCCACCCAGATATTATCGCCTTCCTTTCAACTAAGAAAGAAAACGCCGATGAAAAAGTTCGTGTAAAGACCCTTTCACTTGGTGTTGTAGTACCCGATAAATTCTACGAATTAGCACGTAAAAATGAAGAAATGTACCTCTTCAGCCCATACTCTGTAGAACTTGAATACGGTGTGCCATTTAACTACATCGACATCACTGAAAAATACGATGAATTGGTCGCAAATCCAAACATCCGCAAAACAAAAATCAAAGCGCGTGATTTGGAAACTGAAATCTCTAAATTGCAACAAGAGTCTGGTTACCCTTATGTCGTCAACATTGATACGGCTAACCGTGCAAATCCTGTTGATGGTAAGATTATCATGAGTAACTTGTGTTCTGAGATTCTTCAAGTTCAAGAACCAAGCTTGATCAACGATGCTCAAGAATTCCTTCAAATGGGAACGGACGTTTCATGTAACCTTGGTTCAACCAACGTGGTTAACATGATGACTTCACCTGACTTTGGTCGTTCTATCCGTGCTATGGTTCGTGCCCTTACTTTCGTTACAGATAGTTCGCACATCGTAGCTGTTCCTACTATCGACCATGGAAATAGCCAAGCCCACACCTTTGGTCTCGGTGCCATGGGACTTCACAGCTACCTTGCCCAACAATTGATTGAATATGGATCGCCTGAGTCTGTTGAATTTACAAGCATCTACTTCATGCTCATGAACTACTGGACCTTGGTAGAATCAAACAATATCGCGCGTGAACGTGGTATCACCTTCCACAACTTTGAAAAATCAGACTATGCTAACGGAAGCTACTTTGACAAATATGTGACTGGCGAGTTTGTTCCAAAATCAGACCGTGTTAAAGAACTCTTCAAAGATGTCTTTATCCCAAGTGCTGCTGACTGGGCTGAACTTCGCGACAAGGTTCAAGCAGATGGTCTTTACCACCAAAACCGCCTTGCTGTAGCGCCAAATGGTTCTATCAGTTACATCAACGACGTTTCTGCTTCTATCCACCCGATTACGCAACGTATCGAAGAACGTCAAGAAAAGAAAATCGGTAAAATCTACTATCCTGCTGCTGGCTTGTCAACAGAAACCATTCCTTACTACACTTCTGCCTACGACATGGATATGCGTAAGGTGATTGATGTCTATGCTGCTGCAACTGAGCACGTGGACCAAGGACTTTCACTCACTCTCTTCATGCGTAGTGACATTCCAAAAGGTCTTTACGAATGGAAGAAGGAAAATAAGCAAACGACACGTGACTTGTCTATCCTTCGTAACTATGCCTTTAACAAGGGAATCAAGTCTATCTACTACGTCCGTACCTTTACAGATGATGGTGGAGAAGTCGGTGCCAACCAATGTGAAAGCTGTGTGATTTAATCTTTGCTTGAGGGAACTACATTTTCTCAGATAAGTGATTCATTCACCCTGCTAAACTAGAATAAGCATCTATACTATGAAATAACAAAAAGTCGGGCTTCCGACTTTTTGTGCGATACTCCTCTAGAATTATGATAAAATAGAAGTAATTGTGAGTTCGCAATACTAAACACAGAAAGAGATTTCAAAATGGAAACTTACTACAAAGCCATTAACTGGAATGCCATCGAAGATGTCATCGACAAATCAACTTGGGAAAAACTGACGGAGCAATTCTGGCTCGATACACGTATTCCCTTGTCAAATGACTTGGATGACTGGAGAAAGCTATCAAATGTAGAAAAAGACTTGGTAGGAAAAGTCTTTGGTGGTTTAACACTTCTCGACACTATGCAATCTGAAACTGGGGTTCAAGCCCTTCGCGCGGACATCCGTACACCACATGAGGAAGCTGTTTTCAATAACATCCAATTTATGGAATCTGTTCACGCTAAATCTTACTCATCAATCTTTTCTACCTTGAATACCAAAGCTGAGATTGAAGAAATTTTCGAATGGACCAATACCAATCCTTACCTACAAAAGAAGGCTGAGATTGTCAACGAAATCTACCTAAACGGTAGCCCACTTGAAAAGAAAGTTGCCAGCGTCTTCCTTGAAACTTTCCTCTTCTACTCTGGTTTCTTCACTCCCCTCTACTATCTCGGTAACAACAAGCTAGCCAACGTTGCGGAAATCATTAAATTAATCATTCGTGATGAGTCTGTTCACGGAACCTACATCGGATATAAATTCCAACTCGGTTTCAATGAATTACCTGAGGAAGAGCAAGAAAAACTCAAAGAATGGATGTACGACCTGCTCTACACTCTTTATGAAAACGAAGAAGGCTATACAGAAAGCCTCTATGACGGTGTTGGTTGGACGGAAGAAGTTAAAACCTTCCTTCGCTACAATGCCAACAAGGCACTCATGAACCTGGGGCAAGATCCACTCTTCCCAGACTCAGCAGATGATGTCAACCCAATCGTTATGAACGGTATTTCAACAGGAACTTCCAACCACGACTTCTTCTCTCAAGTCGGAAATGGTTACCTCCTTGGTGAAGTTGAAGCCATGCAAGACGATGACTACAACTACGGTTTGGACTAAGGTCATCTATTTTATAAGTGATAAAAAGATCATGGTTTGTTTAAAACAACCATGATCTTTTTGTTTTTGTTTTCTTTTGTTTTTTAAATTGATTGATTGAATACTTTATGATAAAATAGTAATAGAAATAGAGGTGATAACGATGTTAAAGCAGGAAAAACTAGATAATATTCTAGAAACGGTAAATACAAAAGGAACTATTACTGTAAAAGAAATCATGACTCGCTTGGATGTATCAGATATGACTGCTAGACGCTACTTGCAAGAGTTAGCAGACAAGGATTTACTTGTTCGGGTGCACGGGGGAGCTGAGAAAATTCGCACAGGTTCTATTTTAAACAATGAACGTTCCAATATTGAAAAACAAAGCTTACAGATTGCAGAAAAACAAGAAATCAGCCGTTTTGCAGGCCATTTAATTGATGAGGGTGAAACCATTTTTATTGGTCCAGGGACAACCTTGGAATGTTTTGCCCGTGAACTTCCAATTGATAATATTCGTGTTGTAACAAACAGTTTACCAGTCTTTCTCATCTTAAACGAACGAAAACTAACAGATTTGATTTTAATAGGTGGAAACTATCGCTCTATCACTGGAGCCTTTGTCGGAACACTAACCTTGCAAAACTTGGCCAATTTGCAATTTTCTAAAGCCTTCGTTAGCTGTAATGGTATTCAGGACAATGCGATTGCGACCTTTAGTGAAGAGGAAGGTGAATCTCAACGCATCGCCCTCAATAATTCCAATAAAAAATACTTACTAGCTGACCATAGTAAGTTCAATAAATTTGATTTCTATACCTTCTACAATATCTCTGATATTGATACCATCGTTTCAGATTCTAAACTGAGCAAAGAAACGTTTGAACAACTTTCAAAACAAACAAAAATTATTCTTTCTAAACCATAAAACTGAGGATTGATAAAATATAAAATGCGTCATATCAAGAAAATAAAAATCTTTATATGACGCATTTTTTGATGAAGATTTTTACAAAGAGTTTCCTAGATTCTTTATGATTGTTGAAACGGCATAAAATCTGAATCAAAGGAGATATTATCCCGTTCTTCAGGACTGATAAAGTTTAAAAAGATATTTTTAAATTCTTCCAGCTCATAGTCTGAATGGCAAATCCATTCTTTACCGGTAGAGACATACCATTTCCCAAGTTTTTTCAGCTCCTCATTCGTCAAACAAGGTATTTGAGAACATTTATCAAAATTGATAATATAAACTTTTTCATAAATAGATTGGATAAAATCTTTGAACATCTTTTGCCTCACTAGAATTCTATATCTAATTACTCATTCTACTAGTCTATAATCTGACTTTCTGCTACTTTCTTGTACCAGTGAGCTGATTTCTTAGGATAACGTTCTTGAGTTTCAAAGTCTACATAGAAGAGACCGTAACGTTTTTCATAACCGTTTGACCATGAGAAGACGTCCATCAATGACCAGATGAAGTATCCTTTGACGTTTGCACCATCAGCAATCGCATCAGATAAGACCTCTAAGTGTTGTTTGACATAATCAATACGGCCATCATCATAAACAGTATTGTCTACAAACTCATCTTTATAACCAAGTCCATTTTCAGTGATGTAAATCTTCTTATAGTTCGGATAATCTTTCTTCACGCGCATGATTTGGTCATACAAACCTTGAGGGTAGATAATCCAATCCCAATCCGTACGTGGTACATAGTCAGGAGCTACACGACGACCAACACCTTTGATTTGGTATTTAGAGCTTCCTTTCTCACCCTTACCATTATGGATAATTTCAGTTTCTCCATCAAAGGCTTCCATCCAGTCACTCATATAATAGTTGATGCCTAGAAAATCATTCAAGTCTTTCGCAGCTTCTAATGCTGTGAAATCTTCTTCACGAAGATCCAAGCTACCACCATTGACTGATAAGATATGGTTGACGCCTTCCATCGTTTCAGCTGAATAGTGACCTAGATAAGTTGCATCCAAGATAAATTTATTGTGGATGATATCTTCCAACTCAGCTGCACGAACATCTGCTGGATTTTTAGGATCTAAAGGATACTTGGTTGGCAGTGCGTGAACAACACCAATTTCACCTTTATAACCTTTATCTTTATATAGCTTAACTGCACGCGCATGAGAAACCATCATATTGTGGTGCGATTGGAAAACTTTGGCAAGGTCGTACTGAATACCTGGAGGGAATTTTCCAACCAAGTATTGACCATCACCAATTGGCCCAATTTCATTAAAGGTTGTCCAATAGTTTACTTCTGGGAATTCTTCAAAACAGAAGGCAGCGTAGTCTACAAAGTGTTCAATATTTTCACGGTTTAAGAAGTCTCCATTTGAGTGGAGAGCTTCTGGCGTATCAAAGTGATGAAGAGTTACAAAGGGCTCAACATGACGTTTGTGACACTCTGCAAATAGATTATGATAATACTCAACACCCTTTTGATTTACTTGGCCGTAGCCTGTTGGGAAAATACGTGACCAAGCAATAGAAATTCGAATGCCATTGACACCATACTCTTCTGCTAGCTCGAGGTCAACTGGATATCGATTGTAAAAATCACTAGCTGGCTCCGCAGTGTACCAGTAGTTATCTTCAAGATATTTATCCCAAGCAACTGGTCCTTTTCCATCAGTATGTGTAGCGCCTTCTGCTTGATAAGCAGCAGTTGCGCCACCGAAAATAAAGTCTTTTGGTAATGTTTTTGTCATTTTTTTCACCTATTTCTTGATTTAAATAAAGTAAAAGTGAGAGGAGAGGAGTCAGTGAGCCATCCTTCTCCATCTCACTTCTTGTACCAAGTCACCGAATTGTGACATGAGGAGGTAAAAACGATATCTTTTTACCGACGAATTAATAAGGCGATTAGGAAATTCGCCATAGCGATTTCCGCAACGATAGGAGACTATTTCAGAGTCCCTAGCCTTAATCGAATTGTGACATGAGGAGGTAAAAACGATATCTTTTTACCAACGAATTAACAAGGCGATTAGGAAATTCGCCATAGCGATTTCCGCAACGATAGGAGACTATTTCAGAGTCCCTAGCCTTAATCGAATTGTGACATGAGGAGGTAAAAACGATATCTTTTTACCAACGAATTAACAAGGCGATTAGGAAATTCGCCATAGCGATTTCCGTAACAAGAGGAGACTGTTTCACAGTCCCTATCGTTAATCGAATTGAGCTTGTACAAATGCAAGAGCACCTTTTCCATCACGGGTTAATTTGATGTATTGAGCACCTTCTGTCTTGGCAAGTTTAATACCGAGTTTATCTGTTTCTGCCTTCATATCTTCAAAGTTTGAAGCAACTTGAGGGGCAAGGATAACTAGATCAAACTCTGGTAACATTTCACGGTGAGCACCATAGCCACCTGCTGCTGCTTTCACAGGAACATTGTATTCTGCAGCTGCCTTATTCAAAGCATTTGCAAGGAGACCACTTGTACCTCCACCAGCACAAAGAACTAAGACATTTGTTTCTTTTGTAATTGTATTTTGAGCTGCTTCTACACCTGCTTTTTCAAGAATAGCATCTGCTTTCGCAGTGTTGAAGTTTGCAGCAACTTTTTCTTTCAATTCATCATTAGACTTACCTGAACGCTCTTCTTCTAGAATTTGTTCATCATAGACCTTAAGGAATGGATAATAAATGACTACGTCAACCACAATTAGAAGGACAGCAAGAATGAATGATAGAACTTGGAAATTAGTACCAAGAACTAGACCTAGTGGAGCTGGGGTTGTCCATGGTAGATTAGCAGTAAATGAATTCATTCCAAGTGTTTCAATAAAGAATTTGAAGATCCAAACGTTCGCGATTGGAGCAAAGATAAATGGAATGAAGAAGATTGGGTTCAATACAAGAGGTGCACCAAACAAGATTGGTTCGTTTACACCAAAGAAAGTTGGAACTACTGAAGCACGACCGATTGCACGGTTACGTTTTGATTTTGTTAACCACATGAACATGAATGGAACAACCAGTGTCGCACCAGTACCACCCATGGTAACGATAAACATTTGTGTACCAGAAGTAAGAATCTTGTCAGCGTGCATACCTTGTTGGAGAAGGTTCAAGTTTACTTCGGCATTTGCATATGTAATAGCTGCGATAGCAGGCTCAACGATAGATGGACCATGGATACCAACAAACCAGAAGAAGGCAAAGGCACCAAAGATAATGGTGATACCTAGATAACCATCAGCAGCAGAGAATAATGGTGCAAAGAATTTACCGATTGATTCTGCTACACTAGCACCAACAAAATGACGAGCTAGTAAATCAAGAGCATAAAGTGAAACAACTGAGAGAGTGAATGGAATCACATCTTTAAAGACTTGTGAGATATTTGGTGGAACTTCGTCAGGCATGCGAATAGTGACATTGTTCTTAACACAAATCTTATAGATAGCTACGGTAACAAAGGCAGCAAGGAAGGCTGAAAGCAAACCTTTTGTCCCCAAGAATCCAGTAGCTAGACCATTTTCGATAGGATCAGCTGCTAACATCAACAAACCAACAATCGCTGCTAACAGTGTTGACATATAGTTGATTTGATTGGTTTTCTCCATGCTACGGTTTACTGAGTCAGTCAATGACTTAGCTGTTGTACCAGCTACCAAGAGAGCTAGAATCCCCATAGAATAGCTATAAGGTTTCATCAGAAAGGCTACAACTTCATCAGACCATTTAAAGCCCCATGAGTTTGGTACAAAGGCAATCAAGATAAAGATACTTGAGAAGAGAATAACAGGCATACCTGCAATGAAACCATCACGAATGGCACGAAGGTAGATATTACGAGATAGTTTCTCAAAGAAAGGCTTTCCTTTCTCAATAAATGCAATTAATTTATTCATTACTTAACTCCTCTCTTGTAGAGTTCAATTAAATGGTGCATCAAATCTTTTAATAAGATAGTTGTCATCAAGTGGTCTTGGCCATGCATCATGGTTACACTATAGGCTAAGTCCTCACCTGAAGCTTCCTTAGCCAATAGACTTGTTTGCGCGTGGTGAGCCTCTGCAATGCAAGAACCAGCTTCCTCGACTAAGCTATCTGCTTTCGCAAAATCGCCAGCTTCAGCAGCTTTCAAGGCTTCCAATAGTTTTGAACGAGCATCGCCAGCATAGGCTACGATTTCAAAACCTAACAATGTTACTTCTTCTCTATTCATGATAGAATTCTCCTTAGGTATTTTTAATTAAATTTTTATGACAATAAACGTTGGATATGTAGAACTAGATAAACTCGTTCACTTTTATACAAATCAAGACCCGTATGTTGCGTAATCACATCATAGATCTTGGAACCAATCTCGAACGCTTTTGGATAGGATTGTTTAATATGATCTTCCATATCCAGAAGTGATTGGTTATCATCTCTAGATCTGTCTAAATAATCCAAGAAATAATTCAAATGAATCATAAAACGATCATAGAAATGATTATTCTCGTTAGTTCGTTGAATTGCATAACCCTTTAACACTTCTTCAACATTCCTGAGAATTTCTTTCCTCTTATCAATCGACTCCACAAGTTCCACTTCATTTTCACCTTCGGCATTAATGAAATGATAAGCAATCCGAATAATTTCGTCCTCAGGAAAATGATCTGCTAGCTTCTGACGGTAAATTTCAAATGCTTCATTTGCGATTTGAAAAGCGACAGGATACTTAGTGGAAATATCTGGCAGATTACTATCCTTGTACCTTCCTTGTGCTAGAGCTTGGTAAGAACAGTAAATATGATCTGTCAATGTTACGTAGAGATACTCTTGAATCGGATAATGATATTTCTTTGATAGCTTATCAATGATTTCATAGGTCACTGTGATAAAATCAAGCGGAACATCTTTGAGGAGAGCCATAAAGTTTTCTCTGGACTCTTCGGTCTTCATCCGAAAGATTTTCTCAACCTGCTGTTCAGCAATCAAATCCCCTTTCTTCTTTCCAAATGCAATCCCCTTACCAATCACAATCACTTCTTCTCCTTTATCGTTTCTGACAAGCGAGACATTGTGATTCATTGGATTTAGAATTCGATACATGTCAACCTCCTTTTATATCTTAAAGGTATATGAGTACAAAAAATGACCACAAATGAACTAGAAAATCAGCCGATTTCTAATTCACCTGTGATCATGCCTAATATTACTTAGTAACACTCACCTTGTATTAACTTGTGATTTAAGTATAGCACAAGTAAGTTATTTTGTAAACCTTTACATAAAACTTTTTTTAAAATTTTTTTAGATTCATGTTCCTAACCTAGGAGGGCTTTCTTACACGCGTTCTTTCCATGAAGTCGCTGTTGTTTGAAGAACTTTGTTGAGTTCGTCAATGTTTTCAAATCCAGTTGTGCGAAGCCATTCACGAGCTGCTGCTTCACCATCTTTGATGTAAGCTTCAACTGATCCAGCCCATGTTGCACGGCCACAAAGAACTCCGTTAAAGTTTGCACCTGATTCATGGGCAAATACAAGAGTATCTTGGAAGAGTTTAGCTGATACACCAGCACTCAAGTAGATGTATGGCAAGTTAGTTGCTTCATCTTGTGCTTTGAAGAAGGCTGCTGCTGCTTCACGTGTATAAACCACTTCACCTTCAGCGAAGCCTTCAACATATTTAATGTTAACAGGAACTTCTACTTTCAAGACATCAATGTTAAAGCGCGGGTCTGAGAAGACTTTCATAGCGCCGATAACTTTGTGTGGTTTTACTTTCGCATATTCTACAGAACCAGCGTCCGCAATTTTTTCATCGTAAGCAAGGATTTCAAGGAAGAATGGGATATCTTCAGCCACACACTCAGAACCGATGCGTTCGATGTAAGCTTGTTTTTCTTGGTTGAGTTCGTCTGAGCTATCTACATCATAGTAAAGCAAGAATTTAACTGCATCTGCGCCTTCTTCTTTAATACGTTTTGCAGACCAAACATCCAAGCAGTCTGGCAAGCGTTTTGTGCTTGTTGTGTCATAACCTGTTTTTTCATAAGCAAGGAGAAGTCCAGCTTTTTCATCAAGAGCTTTAGTTGCTGGAAGTCCATACTCAGGGTCAAGAAGCATAGATGAAGCATATTTAGTCAATTCATCTGCTACCAAGACTTTGAGTTCTTCCATTTGAGCCACAGTTGGTTCTTCTGTTTGGTGTTGAGCCATGAGGCGTTTCAAAGCACCACGTTGGTCAAATGCAAGAGCTGAGATGATACCATTTTCATCAGAAAGTTTTTCTAAGCGTGCACGTTTTTGTTCTGTTAAAGCCATTTTATACCTCTTTTACTATTAATTGATCATATAGAGCTTGATAGTTGGCCATGTTGACATGACCAGTCATTTTTTCTTGAGCATTGAGCATACCAAGGACATTTGCCTTGATGAGTAATTCTGCATCCGATTCTTTATGAAGAAGACCTGAAGAAATCCCTGCCACAGTAGAGTCTCCAGATCCGACAGGATTGACTACATGGATTCTAGGAATATCCACCTTGTAGAAAGTGTCACCATGTTTGGCAAAAGCACCGTTGGCACCAAGTGAAACGATAATCCATTCAATACCTGCAAACAAAGGTTCTTGAAGAACTTCGTTTAATTCATCCAAATCCTCAGAAACTTCTCTTCCAAAAAGCTGAGATAATTCCTCATTATTTGGTTTGATGACTGTTGGTTTATGTGGTGATTCAAGAACCGCCTGAAGTGCCGCACCAGAGCAGTCCAAAACAACAGGCTTGCCAGCTTGATTAGCAAGTTCTACCAAGCTCGCATAGTAATCAACTGGAAGACCAGCTGGCAGACTACCTGAGATGGCTACTACTTCAACTGAGCCCAAGAGTTTTTTGAAATGTTCCAAAAAGTCTTGACCTTCCTGTTCCAATACTTCAGGACCTTTTTCAAGAACTTCTGTTTGGTTATCTCCGTGAAGAATAGCGATACAGTTCCGAGTTTCTCCCTGAATTGAGAAGAAATCTTTCTTTACTTGATCATCGATATGTTCAACCAAAAACTCACCATGTTTACCACCAACTAAACCAGTAGCAAGAACAGAATCCCCAAATTCTGAAAGTACTCGGGTAACATTGAGTCCCTTACCACCAGCCGTTTTGGTTACATCCACCACACGATTGACAGTATCAATCTTCAACTCATCCAAAGGATAGGAAATATCAATGGATGGGTTCATTGTGACTGTTAAAATCATAGGTCACCTCTTAGTCGTGGTATTCTCCGCGATCCCATTTTTCAAGGAATTCAGTGAAGAAGTTTGCGTCTGTTTGTTGAGCATTGTGACTTTCAACGTGTTCAATTTTCGCAATCAATTTTTTGTTTTCTTCAGATGGTTTGTATTCAGCATGGATGAAAGCTTCGATGATATCACACATGAGCAATTCACCAGTAATCTTACCACCAAAACCGATAACGTTAGCGTTCAATTGCTCTTTAGCATAAAGGGCTGTTGTCATATCACGAACCAAGGCAGAACGGACACCTGGAACTTTATTTACAGCATTGTTGATACCAACACCAGTACCACAGATACATACTCCAAGATCAGCTTGACCACTAGTTACAGCTTCCCCTACTTTTTTACCAAAGATTGGGTAGTGAGTACGTGTATGGTCATATGTACCAAAGTCAATAACTTCATATCCTTTTGATTTCAAAAATTCTGAAACCGCCATTTTTTCATCTGTTACGATGTGGTCACATCCAATTGCAATTCTCATTTTTAACTTACCTTTCTTACTGTAATCTAATTAGCACATTTTGTTCAACATGTCGACCCTAATTTGGTGACGTCCACCATCGTATTTACCGTTAACAAATCCTTTAGCGATGTTTTTAGCCAATTCATCACCGACAAGTTGTGCGCCCATAGTGATCATACGTGAGTTGTTGTGTCCACGAGTCATATAAGCTGAACGTTCGTCAGATACTTCTGCAGCAACCATTCCTTTGATCTTAGTTGCGACCATAAATGGACCAGCACCGTAAGCATCAATCACGATACCAAGGTTTTGTTCTTCTTTGTTTACTTCTGCAGCAACAGCAAGAGTCACATCAACAAAGTCTTGACCTTCAGCTGTAACATCCACAACGTGGAAGTTTTCTTTTTCCAAGAAGTCTTTCACAACTTCTTTCAATCTCAAACCTGCAGCATCTGCACCGATAACAATAGACATATTGTATACTCCTTTTATTTTTCTAGGCTAGTAAAAACTTTAACAGTTAGCAGTTTACCTACAAAAAGTTTTCTAGCAGTTTATTGACAAATTGGATTGAATGAGATGAATGACACCTTATTCAAGTTTAGGAAACCAGTTCCCTAGAAATAATCCTTCTCCACGCAAGAGAATATAACAAGTGATTGTTTGTTTATTACAAACATCATTTGTTGCTTACAAACATAATATACTCCTATTTTACGAAAAAGTCAACAGTTAATGTTTGTTTTTGTGTTTTTTAATCTAAAAAATTTCGATATCAAAACCAATTTGATCCACTTGACCAGGTTCTAGGAGAAGAACATTCTTCTTATCTTCTAGATGATCTCCTTCTTCAAGGGATGTTGACAAGCCAGACCATGGTTCAAAAGCAATGAAAGGACCTTTATTCAAAGTTGACCAGATAATGAGGTTTGGAAACTCTGCAAAGTGGACTTTCAATCCCTTATCATGTTTACGAGAACGAAGGGCAATTGTTCTAGATTGCAATTCATCTAAGGTAACTGCATCTGTGCTGAAAAGATCATAGCTGAGGTCTAATTCTTTTTGACCTTCTAGCCATGGACTTCTATCTTGGAAATCCAACATACCTGTTTCTGGGAAAGGACGTGGAACAGAGCAAGTCTCTTCTTTCTCAAACTCTAGATAATAATCTTCATAGACTTCATCATCAAGCAGAGGACAATTAAATCCTGGATGTCCACCAATAAAGTAAGGCATGACCTTGCTAGTTTCTTTATTGAAAATCTTGTATTGAGTCCGTACTGTCTTTCCAGTAAGGATATAAGTGATTTCTAAGCGGAAATGATAAGGGTAGTTCTGATAGCTATTCTCATCGTCTTCAATTGCAAAAGTTACACTATTATCTGTCTGTTCAACTAATCCAAATTCTTTCTTACGAACCAAACCATGACGAGGAATCTTTCCTTTGATTTCTTGTCCATTATCATCTATATAAAGTGCTGTATCCTCTCTCAATGAACCACAAATGGGGAAGAGAACAGGAGCTTGTCCACTCCAATAAGTAGCATCTCCTTGCCACAAATACTCAACTCCCTCGGCATCTTTTATAGAAGAAAGAGCCCCACCAAAACTGTTAAATTCAACTCTTAATTGTTCTGATTTTAATTCAATTACCATTATTTTCTCCGATTTCTTGATAGTTTATAAAAAACTAGGCTGTCACTCCTAATGGTATGACAACCTAGTTTCAACAATTTACACTCTGCGAAAATCCAATTCAAACTTCGTCAGCGTCGCCTTGCCGTACTTTAGTACAGCCTGCGGCTAGCTTCCTAGTTTGCTCTTTGATTTTCATTGAGCTTACATTTTATAGGAGCGCATTATTTTGCTTTTGCTGCGTACTCTTCATTACGTTTGATCATTTGTTTTCTGTACCAAGCAAAGATACCGATATAGAATACAAGGAAGACTACAGCACCAAGGATTGCTTTGATATCACCAGTTGTAGTGTTACCAATTGTCCAACCAAGAAGTTTTTCGATTGGTCCTTCAAGAGTTGAGTGAGTAATCAATTGAGTTTCACTCACACCTGCTGGGAAGGCACCTACACCTTTAGCAAGTTCTGTTGCAAATGGTGCGATAAGTGTACCTGAAAGAAGGAAGAGTGGCAACAAGAGTGTTCCGAAGATAATCATACGGAGCAATTTACCACGTGTTACAACCAAGAGAGCTGGAGTAACACCCATAGCGATGATACCTGCAAGTGGCAAGATACCATTTCCAACTTTTGAAAGAAGCACAGCTTCAATCAACATGATTGGTGCAAGTACGTTGGCACAAGCCCAGATTTCAGCACGACCAGCGATGAAAGGCCAGTCAAGACCGATGTTGAATTTACGTCCTTGAAGACGTTTAGTAGCAACGTTTGTAATACCTTGTGAAAGTGGTTCTACGGCAGCGATGAACCATGAACCGATAAGTGAGAAGAGTTCCAAAGATACACCGGCTGTCAAACCAAGAGACAACCATCCTTTGATAACAAGACGCCATTTATCTGCATCTGCAACACCTTCAATTGGATGTGGAGTTCCCATAATACCGATAACAATACCAAGAATGAAACCGATGAAGAATTTAGAACCCCAGAAACCGATTTTTTTGTTCAATTTAGCAGCATCAAAGTCATATTTATCAAGACCTGGGAAGAATTTTTCAAAAATCTTATCCAAAACCATGATAACTGGGTTCATCATGTAGTTCATGTGAGTTGATGTCATTGGTGATGAACTTGGAGCGTTAAGAAGGTCATCAAATGTAGGTTTCATCAAGTCAGAGTTGATAATTTTCAACACACCAACAAGGACGATAGCTGCTGTAGCAATAAAGAGTGAAACCCCTTGGCTCACACCGTTGTTGTCTGCATACCATTTAATCAAAAGACCTGTGATAGACAAGTGCCAGATATCGAAGATATCGACATCAAGTGTATCAGTTTTCTTCATAGCAAGCATTACTACGTTGACAATCAACATGATAAGCAAGAAGTAAAGTGTCCAAGCAGATCCCCAAGTGATTGTTGCAAGTGGTGCCCAACCAACGTCAGTGATACTCAATTGGATACCAGTGTTTTCAACGAATTTTGCAAGTGATGCTGAGAAAGCACCATTTAGCATACCGATGATGGCACCGATACCTGTAAGAGCGATGGCAAGTTTGATACCACCTTCAAGCGCTTTGGAGAATTTCACTCCAAAAAGTAAAGCCAATATTGTCAAAATGATCAACATGATGACAGGACCACCCATATCTAAGATAGGTGTGAAAAATTCTTTGATTAGGCCAAAGATTGCATCCATAACAGTTCCTCCCTTTTTTATGTTATATGAATGTTAACAAATTAAAATTAGCTTAACCCGTGTTCTTTAATAGCTGCTTCAATATTATCATATACTGGAGCACTCATAGCTGGGATACGGAATAAGATTGGTCCAGCTTCGATAACTGGAATACCTGGGTCAAAACCAAGGTCTGTCGCAGCAATTGGTGTGAAGATGTCATAACCTTTGATAAGGTCTTCGTTAACGTCTTTGACCATGACTGCATCACAGTGCACATCGTAACCACGGTTTGAAAGTTCTTCTTCAAGAGCACTTTTAATTTGGTGGCTTGAGTTAACACCTGCACCGCAGGCAGCAAGAATTTTAATCATATGGATTTCCTCCGATTTAATATTTTTAATAGACAAGATTAAGCAATTGCTTCAGCAATATAAGCATAGAGGGCTTCTGGTTCAGAAATTTTTGATAGGTCTTCAAGATGACCATTTCCAGTAAAGAAGTCCATCAACTGAGCAAGAATGTTCGTTTGACTTGAACTTGAGTTATTAATGATAAAGAAGAGTAAGGATACTTCTACTTCCTTATCTGGCGCAATCATATTGTGGAAGGTCACTGGTTTTTCTAATCGAACGACCACAACTTTTTCAGCTAGATTATGAACAATATCTGTATGAGGAATAGCCACATTCGGCAAATCCTTACCCAAAAATTCCATATCTAGGCCAGTTGGAAATGACTTTTCACGCGTGATCAAGGCTTCACGATAAGTTGGAGTTACGATTTCTCGTTCTTCCAATAAAGTTGCAACCTGATCAAAGAGATGTTCTTGATTATCCGCTTCTAAGCAAAACACAAGGTTTTTGTCAAAGAAATGATCTAATCCCATAAGGTTTTCCCTTCTTTCCATTAACTTTATGCTATAAGTATAACACTATATGAAATCGTTGTCAATATTTTCTGTTGTTTTTTGTTCATTTTTTGTTTTATTTATATTTAACAACCATATTTCAAACATTTATTAAAAATATCAAACTAAAGGGAAGTGAAGTAAAAAACATCCGACTATTTCAGCCAGATGTTGGAATCTTTAATTTTCGTTTTTAAGAATTTCTTCTAATTTATGGTAGTCTTTGACACTATCGATTTCATAGATGCTATTGCCTTCTAATTCTTCAACATAGACATCTAGCTCTTTGATGTTATCCTTAACCATATTGTCCCAGTAGAGATCAACAAATTCGCCACTTGCATAAGCCTTGTCGATAAAGCTGACAATCTTTTCGGCAGTTGGAACATCCCAGAAGGATACACCACTAAGAATGCGACCAGCTTTGCTATCAACAATAATGTCTTGAACCTTGTAGTCATCTCCATAGACCAAGAACCATTCGTTGGTACAATCTTCACGATAAACACTAAAATAAGTCGAACGTGTCAAATCATTGCGGAACATATTTTTAAAGAGATAGTTATCTGCATCAATAACATAGCTGTTGGCCAATTCTTCTTTTACAAGATAGAGAGAGTAAAAGTTATTGTAGTCAGCGTATTTATCATTGAAAACGAGGCGAACTCCATATTTTTCTTTTAAGTAATCGAATTGTTCTTTAAGGTAACCAACGATGATGATGATGTCATCGATTCCTTTTTCTTTTAAAAACTCAATTTGGTATTCAATCAAAGGTTTTTGATTAACCTGAACCAAGGCTTTAGGGGTATTTTCAGTCATAGGACGCAAGCGAGTTCCCAAGCCCGCTGCTAAGATAATGGCTTTCACACGAATCTCCTTTATTCTTTAATAATAATATAAACTCCAGCAATGACGACAAGTGACGTAATAATTGTCAGCATATCTAGCGGTGCACCCAAGAAAACAACTGCAAACAAGACAGTCCAAACTACATAACTCACGTTCAAGCCTGTAGCCTTGGCTGGTTGCAAGCGATTGATAGCGATATAATAAGCCAAATAGGAAATCATATCAAAGGCTGCAAAGACAATCATAAGACCTAGCAATTGTCCATTAGCTACTTCTGCAAATGACTGATGAGAGAAGAGCACAATCACTAGATAGGACAAGAATGAAGTCACTTGACGGATTAAGAGGGCTTCGATTTCACTCAATTCACTTTCCATGGCAAAAGAGCTAAGAACACTTTCGCTTCCCCATGCAATAGCACAAACCAAAGCACAGAGAATCCCAATATAGAAGGAATTGACCTGTTCAACCTTATAGGTCTGGGCAATAATCCCTCCAATAATCAAGACAATACCAAATACAGTATTTTTCGAAATCTTGTGCTTCAAAAAGAAGAAAGCCAATAAAACTGAAATCGCAGGGTAAATAGCCGATACAGATGAAGCTAAGGAACTTCCGATATACTTAACCGCATAAAGATTGGCCTGCATACCAATAGGGCCTGCTAGCAAGGCTCCGATGATCACACTAACATTGCGAATATTTAAGAAAATTGAGAGACGAACTTTTCCTTCTTTTACCAAGAGAAAAGCTAGTAAGATAAAGATACTCAAGAAATCGTGAGCAGCGGCCACCACAAAGGGCGACAAGTCAGTAAAAATTGAAAAGATATAAGCACTAATCGTTAGACCTAAACCCCAAAAAATACCTGAGAGTAGACCAAAAGAAACTCCATTTTTATTTTTCATCTGAACCTCCATAATTAGCCAGACCTTTAACAGCTCTTTGGTAACGACTCACACCATAGTCACCAAAATCTGCACCTTGCTCTTCTTTGTAGACTGTCCATAGACTCCAAATAGCATCTTGCAAAATTTTATAAATGGCAATCTTTTCACGAGAGACAGGTGTTTGCTCACTCTCATAGTGAGATAAGAAGGCTTCTTCCTCTTGAGGAGTGAATTCAGATTCTAAAAAGAGGGCCGCCAAATCCCACATTGGATCGTTCATTGATGAATATTCCCAGTCAATCAGATAAAGTCGTCCTTGAGGTGATTCGATAAAGTTTTCAGGCACCAAATCGATATGACAAGATTTTCTGTCAACACCTAAGTCAGTCAGTCTTTTCTCTAAGGAGAAGACTTCTTCTCTAACTGCTTCATAGTTAGCATACGGGATTTTTTCTTCAATTAAGGATTCGTATTTTTTGATTTCTTCAAAAGGAGCAAATTCTCCTCTTAATTCCTTGCCAGAAGCATGAATAGTTTGTAATATTGGAGCAATTTTGTCAAATTTGGTCTTGATTGACGTTGAATCAAGCGTAATCGCAGATTCGATATACTCATTTACTTTGATACCAGCTTCAATATCAAAAAGATAATTTTTTACATCTAAGTCTAAATCCTTTAGTAGTTCAAGATTGTACTTTTCATCTTGACGATTGATCAGCTTTTCTGTCCCTTTACCAAAGAATTTAACAATGTATTGCTTATTTGTTGTTTTGACCAAATAGTTTTGATTGGTCATTCCCCCCAGTTGTTCAACACTGAGGATTTCCTCTTCTTGACTAAGTAAGGAAGAAATTTTTTCTTTAATGATTTTCTCCACAATTAACCTCCAGCACCTATACTTCCCACTTAAACACGGTTTTAAAGGCTGTGTTTAAGTCGGTAGCAAAGACACGGTGAATATCTTTAATTTCTCTTACAGGTTCTTCTAGATAAAGGATATTTTTAAGACGATTGGCAAATTTCTTGACTTCCATCATTTGGATTGCATTTTCAAAATCAATGCGACCAGAACGAGAGGACCCAACCAAGAGCAAGCCTTTTTCTAAAGCATCGCGTGTATTGAGATTGACTTTATACTCACTAACTCCCATCATAAGAATCGTTCCCTGAGGACGAATATAGCGAACCAAATCATTAATAGCTGGTCCAGTACCATCACCACCACAACACTCAAAAGCATGGTCAAAGGCCAAATCTTCAGGAATATTATCAGTAATATAGCATTCTTTGGCAAATGAGAAAAGTTCCAACTTTTCCCAATGACGACCAATAACCACAATCTCTGCTTCTGGTAGAGTATAGTTGATAATATTGGCAACCACAAATGCTAAACTGCCATCTCCGATAACGGCGATTCGGTCCCGCTTGCTATGAGCAAGAGTCAATAGACGATTCATAGCGTGCATGCCGACACTGACAAACTCTGTAATGGCTGCAACCGTATCTTCGATAGCATCATAAGCCACCACACGATCTTTAGGGAGAGAAACAAACTCTCTCATAAAGCCATCAAAGCCACTAGACAAGAAATGGGTTCCTGTCATGTAGTTTTCATAGAATTCTTCATCACTCTGCATAGGAGGCTGATTGGGAATCATGACAACTTTTTGACCAACCTCGTAGGTTCCTGTAGGGTCAGAAATAACGGTTCCACATGACTCGTGAATCATTGCCATTGGAAGCTTTTTATTCAAAATCTTGGGATCACGTTTTCCTTGGTAGTAACGCTGATCCGCATGACAGACCGCCATATAATTAGGACGGATGAGGATATGATTCTCTTGGTCAATAGCCTCTTCCTGATATTTGACATTGATAAACTTAGGCTTAGTTAGTTGATAAATTTGATTAATCATTTTACTAGTCTTTCTCAATCATACTTTTTGCAATCTTCAAATCTGTTACGGTTGTAATCTTCAGATTTGAGTATTCACCTTTGGCTAAGGCCACATCTTTTCCTTTGATCACAAAGATTTTACATGCATCTGTCAAAATTTCCTTCTCTTCAGCAGAAAGAGAGCCATAAAGGTCCATGAAGTCCTTGCAACGGAATGTTTGAGGTGTTTGTCCTTGATAAAGGTGAGCACGATTTGGAATATCTGTAATGAATTGACCATTGGTACTTTCAACGATAGTATCTACCGCTTCAACTACTGTGTCCACTGCGTCATGATTTTGGGCAAGTTGGATATTGTCCTGAATCATGCGAAGCGTAATAAATGGACGAACAGAATCGTGGGTAACAACGATATCCTCTGGAGTAAGCGGACGATAAGCATCAATGGCTTCAATGATTTTCTCAATACTTGTATTACGGTCAGCACCACCTTTTGTAATGATGATACGATCCTTATGAAGAGGCAGATATTTATCTACAAGATCCTCTGCATGAGAAACCCAGTCTCCATGAACACCAACTACAATTTTTTCAATGCTTGGTTCCAAGACAAATTTTTCAATTGTATGAACCAAGATAGGTCGATCACCTAGCTCTAAAAATTGTTTTGGCAAGTTACTGATTCCCATACGTGTGCCAGTTCCACCAGCAAGAATTCCTGCATAAATCATCTATTTTCTCCTTTGTCTTACTAAAAAAACTTACTCTCTCTATTATACCACAATCTAGTCCTATCATAAAAGAAATACTAGTCATCCCGTTCTAGAATAGGAGGATTATGCAGTTCCATTATTCAAAGAAACTAGTCCTTTTCTAGTAGTGACTAGGAATTCTGTAGTCATTACTAATAAATGGCTGTGAAATTTTAGAGTTCTTCAGAATAATATAATTTCCTTAAAGAAAACTTAAATTTATATTTTCTTAATACAAGAAAAAGCTAGGAAATGGTAAATTGTCTGACAGAGACACACTTCCTAACTTCTTATTTTTTAGTAAAACTCACCAGTCTTAATCTTCCTTATCTTGATTTTCAGTTCCTTTAACTGCTTTTTTAAATTCAGATAACATTTTACCAATTGATTCGCCTAGTTCAGGCAATCGTTTTGGTCCAAAGATTAAGAGAGCTCCTAAAACGATGATAATCAATCCTGGTGCTCCGATATCACGTAAGATTCCCATTTTTCTCTCCTTTCTGCTTGCGTTTCATAATGTGTTTGCTGATGGCAATACTTAATTCATAGAGTAATATCAAGGGGGCAGTCATTGCCAAATCGCTGACAAAGTCAGCTGGTGTCAAGATGACTGCGAGTACCAATAAGATAAAATAAGCATATCGGCGATAAGCAATCAATAATTCTGGCCCAATGAGTCCAATCGACGTCAAAAAGGCAATGATAACTGGCAATTCAAAAATCAGGGCCAAGGGCAAGGTCGTTTGAAAAACAAAGGACAGATAATTTTGGGCGGTTAACTGCGTCTCAAATAGTCCTTCTCCTAGCCCTAATAAAACCTGAAGTAAGGCTGGTGTTACAAAGTAAAAACCAAAAGCCAGTCCAACTAGAAAACAAAGGAAACTAGCTGGAATATAGGCAAAAACTGCTCTAGCTTCTTCCTTCTTTAAACCGGGTTTGATGAAAGACCAAATATGATACACTGTGTAAGGCAAGGTGATGGTAAAGGCCATCAGACTAGCCAAACGTATGTATATCCATAAAATATCATTAGGGCCTAAAACAATCAACTTTTGCTGAAAAGCTTGGGTCACATACTGGTAAATCTGGTCTGCAAAAAGCAGAGAAACACAGAATACCAAGAAGAAACAAATGACTACAGCCAATAATCTCTTTCTAAATTCTACCAGATGTTCAACGATTGTCAATTCTTTTCTATCCATTTATTTTTCACCCTGTCTGAAAGTGACAATCAAGACAATAATAACAAAGACTAGCTGGCTAACCAAACCTTCCCAACTTGGATAAATTCCAAGCAAATCGATAGTTGGAAATCCTGTCAGCAAGTGATTTGGTGCCATATTGGTCAACTGAAGAGCATGGACACTCACTCCCAGCATCTTGAATGCCAAAGCATAAATCATCCAAGTAAGGATAAAGAAGACCTTATGAGGTAGGAAGAATTGACTGGCCTTATTCATCACGATTGCAATAATTACCAGGACCAGCAAGGCAAGTGAAATTCCTAAGACAAATTCAAAACTAGAAATTCTTGGTAAAATTCCAACATAAAAGAGAATGGTTTCTGCTCCCTCACGGAAAACAGCTAGAAAACTGAGAGCAAACATGGAAATAAAGGAGCCTGTCTTGGTCACTGTTTCCATTTGTGACTCCATAAAGGTATTCCATTTTTTGACCGAGGATTTGCTGTGAAGCCAGATTCCAATCAAAATCATCATAGCAACTGCAAAAATCCCAACTGCTCCTTCGATGATTTCACGATTGGAGCTCGATGTTACTGCTGGAAAAGCTATTTGCAGGATGAAAGCAATGACCAGACTGGTCATAATTCCAGTGATAGCACCACTATAAACCCACTTGAGTCCTTTACGCATCTTAGCTGCTTTCAAGATCGTTACCAAGGCCATAACGATTAAGAGAGCCTCCACACCTTCTCTTAGGAGAATGAGCATGGCATCAAAGGCATTGTAACGTGCACTGGTATCAATTTGTGATAAATCTGCAATCAGTTTTTCTAATTTTTCTTGGTATTCCTTTTCGCTTCCCTTGACCATAATCACAGGGCTTTCGCTTTCCACTCGAGTATAGAGGGAAGGATTGGTCGTGCTAACAGAACCTTCAATCGTTGGCCAGATAGTAATAAATTCCTTCATACTGGCTGCTCCTGATGCTTGGTCACCAGCTTGGAATTGTTCCAAAGCTTTCTTCAAAAGAGCAATACCATCTTTGAGACTTAAATCAGAAGATGCTTCTGCAACTTCTTTTCCGCTTACAAAATCATCAATAGCCTTTTTTAAGTCCTCGAAGGAATTCTGGATGGAGTTAAAGTCTGTAGGCTCGGTTTCCATACTACTACGTAAGAAGGAAATAGCTGTTTCAACACGGCCATAATGGGCTGTACTATTGTCACGAACCACACTTTCATTGATGGTCCAAGTGGAATTCATTTTCTTAAAGGCTTCTCGAACCTTTTCCAAATCTTTGGAGGTAATGGCCTGCTCTAAGGCTTCAAAACGAGGACTTAGACGGTTTACCAATTTTTCCTTTTCCGCATCTAAATCAACAGGATTTTGTTCTTTTTCAAAGGCCAATAAGGCTGCAGAAAGTTCGGTGAGTTTGTCTTCAGTGATAGCACCTGATTGAGCTAACTTTTCCTTAACAACCTTACCAGCTTCAGAATTGCTATCTTCTACTCTTTCGAAATCTGATGCCATCTCTTTAACGAGATTCTGTGCCTCAGACTGATTCCCATTTTTGACTGCTTTGGACGCATCTGTGATTTTCACAAAGTAAGAACTCAAGCTTTCTTGGGCATCTACTGGGGAAAGAATTAAAAGTGACAAAGCTAAAACCAAGAACCAGCTTCTAGCCTTCCAATAATTTCTGACCAATGTAGCCTCCTTTCTCCACACCACCAAAGCAAGCAAAGAGGCCGCTACCGATGTGAGTGATATATTCATTCATCTTATCAGTAGCACCTAGATTGGTTTGAACCTTGACAAAGTTATCTGGATCCTTCTGGAAAGAAATGAAGAGCAAGCCTGTATCAAACTGACCAGTCTTTTCATCAATTCCATCAGAGTAAGAATAAGAACGACGCAAAAGGGGCTTGTCTACTTCCTTAGCCAAACGGACATGCGAATCATCTGGTAAGAGACTCAAATCTACTTCATCAAACTCATTCTTCTTACCAAAAGGGGCACCACTTTCCTTGTAACGACCAAAGGTATTTTCTTGTTCTTCAAGACTAGTGCGGTCCCAGGTCTCTAAAAACATCTGAATTCGACGAACTGCCATATAAGAACCATTTTCCATCCAGTCCTTACTATCAGCCCAGATGACGCGGTCAAAGTCCTGCTCCTTGGTTGGATTTGCTGTTCCATCCTTAAAACCAAAGAGGTTACGCGGAGTCTCCATTCGATCTCCGATAGCTGCAAAACCAGACTGACTCCAACGAAGGGTCACTGCATTTCTGCCCTTACGTATAAGATTGCGAATCGCATGAAATGCAACCTGCTCATCATCTGCACAGGCCTGAATCACAATATCTCCACCTGTATATTTTTCACGCAATTGCTCTTTAGGAAAAGGCGGTAAATTCCTGAACACTTGAGGACGCTTGTTTTCCAAGTTCATCTTTTTCAAGAAACTTGCAGACACACCAAAAGTCAGCGTCAAACGATGAGGGTTGAGCCCGACTGTTTCACCAGTATCGCTCGGAGGCAAGAGAGCATTCTGGCCATCTTTTTTGACCAGTTCCCCCTCAACCAACTTGGCACTATAATCCGTCCAATCCTTGAATAGCTGGATAATCTTATCTCTATCCGTCGTATGCAAATCCAAGACAACAAAATAGATATTCTTTTGCATGGGCGTACTAATCCCAGCTTGATGCTTGCCATAAAAAGCAATTTTTTCATTTCCGTACGAGATTTTTTCCTGACTTCCTAGCTTAGGTGCGAAAAAAGCAGAAGCACCAGAGAGTCCTAGCGCTAAACCAGCCCCTCCAATCCCTGCTTTTTTTAGAAATTCTCGACGGTCCATTTTCTTTTCAAAAAACTTTTCGTCTTTTTCAGTCATGACTCTTATTCTCCACTAAGAAATTTACCCATTTGTGATAGAGGTTCACCAAGTTTTGTCACGGCTTCTGACAATTCTTTGGTATCTTCTTTTGTCAAATCTGTATAGAGTTTGTAGTGTTCTTTGTCAGTCATGTGTTTGTCCAACAAATCATTAACAGACTTGAAATCTGCTTCCAATTCTTTAACTAGGTTAGCGTCTGATTTTTCAAGCAAAGGTTTAAAGAGTTGGAAAATCTTCTCAGCACCTTCGATATTAGCACGGAAGTCATACAAGTCTGTATGAGAATAAATTTCCTCTTCACCTGTAATCTTACTTGTTGCAACTTCGTTAAGCAAGTCGACTGCCCCAGTCAACATAACCTTGTAGTCCACATCTACAGTTGCAATCTTGGCTTTCAATTCCTTGATATCATTGACCAACTGATCGCCATAACTTTCAGTTCCTTTAGTTGTATTGTCTTCCCAAAGGATGCGTTCGATACGGTGGAAACCTGACCAACCTTCTTCTGTCTTGTTTTCGTCCATATAGTCTGCCAAACGGAAGTCAATCTTGACATCTGACTCACCAAAACTTTCAGCAATTGGTTCTGAACGCTCATAAGACATACGAATCAGTGGATAAACCTTTTTTGCTTCTTCTAACTTACCTTCTTTCAAAAGTTTGACAAAGCCTTCTGTATCTGTCAACAGTTTATCAATTTACTCTTGCACAAAAGTCTTATAGTCAGCTGTGGCCTTATCAAGCATTTTCTGCTTGTCTTCAGACAAGGCTGTTACCTTAGACGAATCACTTGTATTGCTTGGCTTAGATTGATTATTAGCACAAGCTGTCAATAGCAAGGCTGAAGATAAAAGGACAAAACCTAGTTTTTTCATTGTTTACTCCTATCAGTTTAGGAAATCTGAATTAATTTTATGTTTTATTATATCATGTTTTCACTCATTTTTCAATAAATTTTCAGATAATTTAATGTTTGAAACATTGAAATTCACTTACAAGATATAGACATTTATATATAATATTGATAAAATGTAAACTAAATAAATCTCTTATGAAGGAAAAGCTTGATTTTTATGAAAAAATTCATATCCCTAACTACTCTCTGCCTTGCCAGCTTGCTTTTAACGGCTTGCCAACATCAGAGTGAAAATACTTCTGCAACAAGTTCTGAAGCGATTGCCTCAAGTACTAGTTCCACTTCTTCCACATCGGAAGAAAAGAAAACTGACTACACCCTGTACAATCCTATCCTTAAAGAATATGCCAAAGTATTAGATGGTTCGTCAACTTCACATACAAAGGTCAATTCAAAAGCAAACTTAAAAAATACTTATCCTAAAGAATATTCTGGATTACAGTATAGCTTGTATGATTTAGACCAAGACGGTACGGACGAACTTTTGATTGCCCTAAAAATGGATTCTAACTATTACGATTTATTAGACATTCGAACTCTTAAAAATGACGAAGTTATTCGACTGACCAATGCAGAAAACAATCTGGACTTTATTGGAGAGCGAGTACATTTTAATCCTTTAGAAAATGGCTATTTCCAATTATCTACCCGTGTATCTACTAATCAAATCCAAGTTAAACTATACAAGTTAAATCAGGATGGAACACGGTTAGAGTTAATTAGCGAATCAGATACAGAAGAGGGACTGGGGACAAAACCACCTTCCCTTGACATAAGATCTTTCTCTTGGAAGTCTGTCACAAGTCTCATAAGTGAAGAATCTTCCCTTCCGTCAGAAAGCAAAGGGATGGATATTTCTGCAATTCAAAATGGGGATTTTTCTAGTGTCGCAGGAACTTGGAAAAATCGTACAGGTATTGAATTCACTTTTGACAAAAATGGGTTAGTAAGTGATCAGTCCAAAATTTCAATTGAACATGCTAAAGAAATTGACCACTACCTTAAGGCAAATATACTTCCTAAAGATGGAGGTGCTGGTGGCTCTGCCCTTGCCTTTTTACCAGCTGGAACACCTTTAACCATGTCTGTCACCTCTTCTCCAGATAATGGCTATACTGACCCATCTGATACAACACAAGACCGCTTATGGTTTGGACACCAACTTATCAATGGTAGTACTGAGGGATTTTTCTATAAAGTAGAATAGTGTTAGTAAACCCTTAAACGAGCTCATAAAATATCTAGCAACTTTTCATAAACACATATAGGATAAATATTCTTATGCTCTTAGAATATCTATCCTATATTTTTATTCCATCTACATCCCTATCGATACTTGATGAATTCACTCTGAAAAAGATTAGACTTTTAACATCAAAATTGATAAAATAAAAAGGAAAATAAGATAAAAGGAAACTATAAATCACCATGATGAACATGCAAAAATTGAACATACTGTTTTTAATTTTTGTAAACATCAAAAAGGTTGGTTTAAAAGGATTTTAAGCCCTTAAGATTTTTTATCCAACACTACTATTCACGCATCCAAGACAAAATCTTGGCAAAAAATACAGTAGCAAAGAGTACACCAAACTACCGCCCATAATGAGTGGTAGTTTTCTTTTTGTCTAAAATAGAGATAAAAAGATAGGTGGTAGCCTTATGCGTTACGGTTATGTTCGAGTATCTACAAGAGAACAAAATATTGATAGGCAATTTTCAGCCTTAGTAGAAAATAAATTATCAAAAGAGAATATTTTTATTGATTACGTTTCAGGAAAAGATTTTGACAGAATAGAATATCAAAAATTATTAACTACCTTGAAAGAGAATGATGAATTGGTTATTAAATCAATTGATAGATTGGGAAGAAACTATGATGAAATTTTAGAACAATGGCAAGCAATTACTAAGAAAAAGAAAGTAAATATAACTGTTTTAGATTTCCCCTTATTAAACACAAAGAATAGCAATGATAATATCACAGGAAAACTAATCTCCGATATCGTTTTACAAGTTCTGTCTTATGTGGCACAGTTTGAAAGAGAACAAATCAAACAAAGACAAATGGAAGGAATACGAGAGGCAAAGAAAAAAGGGAAGAAATTCGGTAGACCAAAATTGATTGTCCCAAATAATCTCCCTAATGTGATAGCTCAATATAAGAAAAAAGAAATAACCTTACGAGAAGGTGCAGACATCTTAGGAGTATCAAAAAGCACCTTTCATAATTGGATAAAAAATTCATAGTTCTTGTCAAAAAACCTAGGATTTTTTGGACAGGAAATACACTCTATTTTAGAGCCGTTTTCGTTAGAAAAAAGGTTCTAAAATCCAGCATTTTGACCGATTATTATTACACTACCATTCTATCAAGTTTGTCCAAAAAAGTCTAGGTTTTAGGACAGAGACCATTTATTTAATAATTTTTGTTTTAGGAGTTCTTTGATAATGAAAAAATAATTTTATTAACTACTTATCTTCATGCACAATAATTTAATTTTTACAAATACAAATAGTAACTAACGGAGAATTTTATATGAATCGCAAAATAGTTTTAATTTCACTACTTCTTTCAGGATGCATTCTGACTGCATGTACTCATACTAAGTCTCAAAGTAATCAAGAAGAAAAACAAATAGAACAAGTATCTTCAAAAAGCAAAAGTACTGAATTTGCTGAATACTTATCAAAAAATGAAACCATTATCTATGATTTAGAAAATTCTAAATCAACCTCAAAAGAAACTAGAATCCAATTTTTATTAGTTGCAAAAAATGACACAATTACAGCATATGATTTACGTGGAAGTAAAAATAGTAAATATTTAACATTAGGCGACGTTAGTAAATTATCTGACAAGGAAGTTATTGAGAAAGCGAAAGAACTTCATAAGCAAAATATAAAAACTTATTATGACAACCTCGTCAATTATTATAAGGAAGATTTAGAACTTACACAAAAGGAACTAGATGAATATAAAGCAAAACTAGACAAATATCCTGAAGGGGCAGTTGGAATAGCAAATGGTTCAGCTGAGGAACATGAGCAACGAATTGAACGACATAAAAAAACTATACAGGCATTAGAAAATTCCAATGAACTTACAGAATTCTCCAAACCTAGTACTGGTTCATATTCTATAAACTTAAAAACAGATGGCAGCGGAAATCAGACTGCTTATGAATCTTTGAAATATACTGGAACAATATTTGATAAGAAAAATAAGAAAATTGATTTTTCAAATCCACTAAAAAATTACTTCCCTACAACTGAAGACAATGGTTTTGGTGTTTCTCTATTTTATGCTACGGATATCTACGATTCGACTTTCAATATTGGAGTAAACAAAGACCATGAAAATACAATTGCAATTCGAACCAATAAAAATACACTATACACGCTTGATAATCCTAAAACAAACTTAAAGAATATTACCGTTGATAAAAAATAATAAATTAGATATACTGCTCGTCTTTAAAAAATGCCCTAAACAAATAAAAAGACAAGTAATAATATTTTAAAACAAGCATTAGGAGGGTGAATTTAGTATGGGGATAATTAAAAAATATAGTCCTGAAATTTCATTATTTTTATCAGTTTGTATTGCATTATTCATACCTTTTATATCTTCTAAAACATCTTTACCTCTTGGTATCATTAACAATGATATTCCTTCGAACATGGTGCAACAAATCATAGTTATGATTAAAGCAGAATACGTTTTTGCATATTTTGCATTTATCATCTCTATATTAGTTTTAAGATTCTTTCCACTAAAATTAGATATTAGACCATTTATTTTAGCCGGATTAATCTTTGTAGTCAGACAATTTTTGACAGGAATGCAAAATGAAACAAGTATTGGATTACATATAGAAAGTAAGGCTGGTCCAGCTTATTACTTATTAGTTTTAGGAATTTTGAGCTATGTGATAACTAGCATTAAAAATTCCAAAAATAAACTCTTTTATATATTACCCATTGTTTTACTCATTGAACCGACTTTTGATTTAATTACTTCATCAATTAGCCTAGGAATTTACTCATTAGCTGAATTATTAAAACTAATAATCCCCCCTCTTATTATTATTATTTATATTATATCTGCGGGGTCGAGAGCTGAGGAAATAGAGGCAGATTTAATAACCAAAGAACATGGAAAAGAGAAGCACTATAAAAGAATAAAATAAACATATGTGAATGTATAAACAACGCTCTATATCAGATTTTCAATTTCTCAACCACAATTATATTGTTATATTTTTTCCCAACTATTATAACTCTTGAAAAATATGGAGAAAAATATGAATTTTACAAATTATTTATATCGTATGATAGGCTTACGTCTAAAAAACAAAATCAAAGTTTCATATACCACACAAGCTCAATTCACACGGAAAGTCAAAGACAAATATCAAACTGAAGGTTCAGATCTTCCAATAAACGAACCAACATTATCAAACATTTTAAAAGGTAAACCTGTAAACAGTAAATTTCTTATGTCTCAAGAAAAAATTGATATTTTTGCAAAAATGTTCAATGTAACACATGAGGAAGTTATATTTGAATCAGAAAATGAAATTTTAAATTTTTTAAAATTTTCCCTTTTATTGATTTTATTCAATAACTCTGATTCCAATCCCTTTATAGATACTTCTACTGATGATATTTTCTTTGGAAATGCGACCTATAAAAATATTTTTAAAGATTCGTTCATAAAGGAAGAAATTCTTATAAATGTTTCAAACAAGCTACTTATCAATATCATTTCATCATCAAAAACAGATACAGATTTGGATACTTATATAGGTGCTTTTAACTATCATTGTGATGATTATATGGAATTCTTTATTGATTTCAAAAGGCTAATCTTTAATCATACACTACATACAAATTTTTTATTTGAATATATTTTGAATAGTGAAGAGAATTATCAAGTATTTATTAGTTCCTTCAATAATTTTATAGATATAAATTCAGATAAACTTCTTGAATTCTATAAAGAAAAAATCAAAAAAGAGATTCTTAAAGAGTCAAAAGGTAACAATGATAGTATATTCGCTAGACTAAATAATAATTTTTTTATTGAAGTATTTTCATCTGAACAATTTTTAAATTTATTAGATAGAAGCTTAAATATTGATAATTTCATATTATTTATAAGTAAAGCTAAACAAACCGTAAATGAATTTGATACATCTTCATCTATCTGTATGTACTATGATAAGGACAAATTAGACAAAGATATAGAATACCTAAAGAAATTTTATAATGATAACCAAAATAAAAAAATTAAAAATCTAACCGAATTAAATCTAAATATACTAGATTTCATAGATTTAACAAATTTTTTGGAAAATCAACTTATTTAGAAAGATAATAACACACATTAACATATAAGTATCAATTCGTGGCAGTCGCATAAGCGACTGCTTTTATGTTCCTCTCATTATAGTTTTGAAACGATAATTATAGTTTCAAAACTAGTAATGACTTCTATCCTATTGTGATTTAAAATAAGACTATAAGCGCTTATTAAAAAATAAAGAAAGGAATCAGCAAATCCTAGGTATGCTGATTATAAAAAAATAATTATGTTTAAAATGAAAGCTAAAACTGGCTATTCTAACCAACTATTTCAAGAAATTTTCGATAACGAAAAAACTGCAATTGTATTATCCCCTGAAGCGAATATTCGCATGAAATACGTTGATAATAGCCCAACAAACGAAATTGACTCATATCGTTATTGGTTCGTTATTAAAGGACAACAGCCTTTTGAGGTTAAATTCTCATCCCAACAAACTATCGAACAATTTGACGAGATTGAATTTCAAGGTGCAGAGGCCTGCAATGTCAGAGGTAACATCTATTTCCGAGCGAGCTCTGTAACCGTATTAAACAAAGGAGGTAAGTAATCAATGGTATTTCCATTTATGCAATCAGAAAATAAACGGGAGTTTGTAGTAAACGCCGACTATCTTGTCCAGTCTGTGGAGCTAGGGTTGAGGAACAGCTCTATCTCTTCAACTACAAATTCCTTCCAATTCATATATGGTGACAATTATCTAGACTTTGTCCCAAGGTTTCCTTGTGCGTACATTTTGGATAACAATCTATACCAACAGATTTTTCAAATTTTATCTACAAGTGCCTACCCTATGTTGACATTTCTTAAACAGCCATCGGCCTATATTGTCAAACGTGATGGTGATGGTGTAAGCATTAACACTAGTCGTGCTTTTAGGTTTCCATTCTTTAGAGGAATACCTGAAAGATTGACGTATCAAAAGCTATCTGATGTCAGCGTTCAAAACGAAAGTTTTGAACTCATGAAAAATTATCGAATTGATTTCAATCGCATCGTTCATTGCTTGATTGCTGGTTCTTCTGGTTCTGGAAAGAGCTACGCTTTGACCTATCTAATCTCTGTTATTAATCAATTTGCTCATGTAACAGTCGTGGACCCCAAGTGCGATTCTATCTCTCGCTACTGCTTAAAACAGAACATACCTGTTCTTTATCAAGAGAAAGACTTCTCATCTGATGAATTTGTTTCCAAGGTAAACAGCTTGCTAAAAGTGGAACTAGATACTATCTATCAAAGACAATCGGAGCTTCTTGAAAATCCTTCTAAAAAATTTCAACATCGTTGTCTGGTGATTGATGAATTGCTTGCTTTAACCTCTTTGACTTCTAAAAATGTTAAAGATACCTTTTTTGCACTATTATCCAATATTGCACTACTTGGACGAGCAACATCTGTCCACCTAATCCTAGTGAGCCAGCGGATGGACACAAACGCTTTACCGATTGCCGTTAGAGAGCAGTGTAATTTCTTGATACAACTTGGGTTAATCAACAGAAAAACGACAACGTTTTTATTCCCAGACTTGGATTCAGAGACAGGAATTGTCATTCCTAACGGAAAAGGAACTGGTATTGTTCAAGTTATTGACGGTATAACACCACCTAATGTTATGCCATTGCTTATACCAACATTTAAAGGAGAAAATATATGAAAAACATTAACAATAGAATTATAATAAATAGCACTGTCATTACCGATAAACTCTACTACTTACTGCCTTTAGAGTTACTCTTAAGCTTTCTGTGGAGTTTATCTCTAGCAGGTATATGGTTTGTTAGCCAAGTTAGAACCATTATCTCTTGGGACGTTTGGAGCCAAATTTTAGATAATTTTCAAATAGCACAATCTATACTACTTAAAGCAATTACTATCGTTCTTATCATCTATCTTTTAGCGCATATCCTTCTTTGCATCGTATGGATAAAAGAAGATAAGTTTTTCAACTTTTTCCGAACAGTAAATCGATTAAGGATAGTACGAAAACAAATGCTAAAGAGAGGCAGTGAAATCGATAGTGAGGTTGTAAAAGAGTACAAAACTATTGTTCAATCTATCAGATGTACTATAACTCATGAATATATCCTAGTTATTATACCATGGGCAGAAAACTCAGATATTGATACAATTTTACAAAAAAAATTACCTTTTTTGTACGACTATCTTACAAGAGTCTATCGTGAAATATATACATTCTCTCCCAAAGATAGTACTTCACTTAATCATATAATACAAGGGACGAGAAAGCATAATTGATTTGTATACCAGCGGAGCTTGCCGTAAGGCAAGAGCTCCGAGCTGGTTTTATGTTCCAATTTGGTCAGGACAGAACTATACTACTTCTGGGCTTGTTATTGAAGTAGTATAATGTTGTTCCATTGTTCCAAGAAGAAAGGAGTTTTTAATGGTAAAAGCACGCAATGTCATGTTTGTTCAACAGATTGAGTATTTCCAATCTTCAAATTTACAAGATATCATCGAGTATATGACAAACATTCTAAAACCGCTTCGTTTTGCGGGAATATTGCATGATAAGGATATTGGGCAAGATGGAAACCTTGTCGCACCACATATACACCTTGTTTTACAATTTGAAAGTGCTAGAAGTTTAAACAATCTTGCTAAGTTGACTAAACAACCAATACAGTGTTTTGAGCAGTGGAGGGGTTCAGTTAACAATGCTTATTCATATCTCGTTCATCACACGGAGTCTAATCAAGATAAATACCAATATTCTCCCAAAGAAGTTATTGCGAATTTTGACTATTTACTCCTATTAGACACTATCGAAAGAAATGTAACCAAACGATATGAAATAAATGACACTATGATTATAGATAATCTACTGGATCTACTTTATACTGGTAATATTACAAAATCAGAAATTGAACAACGACTTACTGGTTCACAATATGCCAAAGCAAGGCAAAAAATAGAAACCGTCTATTTAAAACGACTAGAAACACAAGCCGAACTATGGCGACAAGAAATGATTGACAAGAATGAAATTGTTACGATTATTTGGCTTTTTGGAAAAGCGGGAACAGGGAAGACTCGTCTAGCACGTCAATACGCAGAACAGTATGACCTTAACTATTTTATTACGGGCTCAATCCGTGACCCTTTTCAACAATACAATTTAGAACACGTGATTATCTTAGACGAATTACGCCCCCATCAATTTGACTACTCAGACTTACTCAAAATGTTTGACCCTTACAATGTTAAAGCGATGGCAAGTAGTCGTTATTTTGACAAACCTCTTTTAGCTAACGTATACATCATTACAAGCCCATACTCCCCATATAATTTTTTCTTAGAATTAACAAAGAAGAAACAAACAAGCCACATTGATTCTTGGGGCCAGCTAATGAGAAGATTATCCTTAGTAGTCGAAGTCAAAAAAGAGCATCTGCAATTTTACAAGTACGAACCAATGGACCAGATGTTTTATATAGACCATGGCAATAAATTACCAAACCCCTTTAAAAATCAGACTGATAGAGAAGAAACTATTCAAGACAAATCGTACCAGTTATTTTTAGAATTGAATAAGAAAAAGGAAAGGAATGAATAAATGCAAGAAATTCAAACAGTTACCTACATAGATATCGCAAATCAAGGATATCCAGAAGGCACAGCTAGACGTGTTATACGAGAGGGTAAAAAATTACTTGTCGAAAGAGGTTTTCAACTTTATAAAAACAAAAGGATTGGAAGAATACCAAAGACTATTGCCGAAGAAATTCTTGGATTTAAAATCATCTCAAAAAATGATATAATAGATACTGTACTCTTCGCTACTGACATAGAAAGAGGAAAATAATATGTCAGTTATCAAAGGATACAAGGGAAAATGGAAAGTAGATATTACCGATGGCATAGACCCATTGACTGGTGAAATCAAACGTCATAGAAAGTCAGGATTTACCACTCGTAAAGAAGCTGTTCAATATGAAGCAGATTATCGATTAAACAAACTTCACCAAGTTCATATTAAAGATAAAATATCTGTTTCTAACCTTTACTCTTTAGTTCAACAAGAAGATGAACTCCGTGGGAATAAACGTGGTACCATTGATACACAGATATCCTATTATAACCAATATGTCTCTAAGTTTTTTGAGCATGCAGATATGTCTGCCATTACTATCCATGAAGTAAAAAAATTTAGAGATTGGTTGGTCAAACAACCAAGTGTCAAAGGAGGAACACTATCAAGCACGACCGTTAATCAGCTAATGATTTTTCTACATAAAATGTTTGATGTTGCTGTCGCTAATCGTCTTAGACAAGATAATCCATGCAATGGACTAAGAAAACTGCCTGATAAACACAAGGAGATGTCTTATTTCACTCCTGAAGAATTCAAGCTATTTGATTCTCTGTTCACAGAAGATGAATATATGTTTCAGCTATTTTATCGAGTGCTGATGTTTACAGGCGTTCGTGTTGGCGAAGCATTGGCCTTAACTTGGAAACAGATTAATTTATCAGAGGGTTATATCGATATTAAGTATTCTGCTTACTTTCGTAATAACAAGGTCCATATCGGAACGGTAAAAACTACTCAATCCAATCGTCGAATTTATATTCATAAAGCATTCGTTCAAGAACTAACGGAATGGAAAGAAAAACAAGCTCACCTATTAGTAGAGTTTACAGACAATACAGAAGACTTACAAATCTTTCAAGACAGTCCTTTACAACTAACCGCTCCAATGGTTTCTAATCAAAAGATTAAATTGAAAAAAAGAATGCCTGCATCATTAAAAATGATTCGTAATCACGATTTCCGACACTCACATGCAGCATTTCTAGTTTCAAAAGGACTCAGAAATGGTGAAGGAAAAGATTATATATTTTTTACACTTATGAAACGACTTGGACACAGTAGTATTAATACAACAATCAACATCTACTCTCACCTATTCCCAACTCAACAAAAAGAAGTCGCCAATGCTTTTGACAACTTTTAGGGCAAAAAATGGCAAAAAAATTTATTAAAAAGGCTCAAGGCCTTGAAACGAAAGGAATCTTAAAAATCTTATGATGAACATGCAAAACATGATGCGCCAAGCACAAAAACTTCAAAAACAAATGGAACAAAGCCAAGCTGAACTTGCTGCTATGCAATTTGTTGGCAAATCTGCTCAAGACCTTGTTCAAGCGACCTTGACTGGAGATAAGAAAGTTATCAGCATTGACTTTAATCCAGCTGTTGTAGACTCAGAAGACCTTGAAACTCTTTCTGATATGACCGTTCAAGCCATCAACTCTGCTCTTGAACAAATCGATGAAACTACCAAGAAAAAACTAGGTGCTTTCGCTGGAAAATTGCCATTCTAAGCATAAGAAAAAGGCTCCATAATATTTGTAGAGGATAAGTCCCCCTACAAATATTATGGAGCCTATTTTGGTGTCTTCAAAAAGTCTGAAAACATCAAAATAATTCATCTATTTAATATGAAAAGATCTACTAGATTCTTTAGAAATGAACTTCCAGCAGTCTTTTCACTTTTTATTAATAAGTTCCTTCTTCACCTTGACTAGTCAAGATAACAGGTCCATCTTTTGTAATGACAAATTGGTGTTCATATTGACAAGATAGACCACCGTCAATGGTCTTATGCGCCCAACCAGTTTTCATATCTGTATCAATTTCCCAGTCACCTGTATTGATCATTGGTTCAATAGTCAAGACCATTCCTTCACGAAGACGGAGTCCTCGACCTGCAATACCATAGTTAGGAACCATTGGTTCTTCGTGCATGGTTGGGCCAACACCATGACCAACCAAATCACGCACTACACCGTATCCACGACTTTCAGCGTATTCTTGAATCGCTGCTCCAATATCACCGATACGGTTTCCAACAACAGCCTGCTCAATCCCCTTGTACATGGCTTCTTTAGTTACATCCATCAAGTTTTTCACTTCTTCGGACGGTGTACCGACAGCATAAGCCCAACAAGAGTCTGCTAGACCACCAGAATAGCTCTGAGTGTATTTCTTCATTTGATCCACATTGTTGAAGTTTAATTTTGAGACATTCAGGTCAGATTTAGCAATTGGGCCTCCCAAAACCATATCAACCTTGAGCAAATCACCATCTTTCAAAATATAGTGACGAGGGAAAGCGTGAGCTACTTCATCGTTTAAAGAGCAGCAGGTAGCATAAGGATAGTCCATCATAGCACCGTCAACTCCAATCTGAAGCGGAAGGAAATTTTCTTCCTTACATCGACGGCGAACATATTCTTCAACCTCCCACATATCTACGCCAGGCTTAATCAAATCACGCAAGCCGATATGAATACTTGCTAGAAAATCACCGGCCTTATCCATAGCTTCGATTTCACGAGCTGATTTTAATGTTATCATTTTTTCTCCTAGTTTCTAATTAATTTTAACGGTTACATTTGCTTTTGAAACAATCTGATGACCATGATAAATATCGTAATCAATAATAGCTGACCGTCTAGTATGGTGGATAATGCGTGCTTGAATGCGCAGTATATCATCTATCTGAACAGCCTGCAAAAAGTAGATCAGCATTTGTTCGATGATGAGATTGCGACCACTATTCACAACTAAATCTTGGGTCATGTGAGTCAGTATCTCCGCCAATACACCATTAGCCAAAACACCGTTCTTCTCTAGCATAAAGGGTTCCACGGTAATCACTACTTCATCATGGTGATAAGAAAGTTTTTGACCAATCTGCTCAGAAAAAGTAGGTAGAGCAGAAACTTGGGAACGACTCATCTTCGCCATGACATCTCGTCTGGTTACAACCCCAAGCAAGGTTTGATTATTTCGAACAACCGGTACCATTTCAAAGTCTTCTGCAATCATCCGTTGACTCACATTGGCAATATTTGTCGATAATCCAACTAAAAATAGACTACGAGACATGACCTTGTCAATTGTGGTGCTTGGTGACTTATCACCAGCGTCTCTCATGGTAACAACCCCAACAACAACCTGATGTTGATTGATAACTGGGAAACGACTGCTACGATTCTTACGTACTAAGTCCAAATAATCTTTAACAGTGTCAGTCTCTCTCAGAAAACCATACTCATGACTCGGACGGTAAAGTTTCTCAACTGTCAAAATATCTGTTTTGATTTGAACATTTGACAAGGCTTTATTGATCATGGTCGCAACAGTGAAAGTGTCATGTTTGCTTCTTAAAACAGGAATTCCTTTTTGATTGGCCAGTTTAAGCACATCATCATGAACCTGAAATCCACCTGTAACCAAGACTGCATTTTCATTTTCCAAGGCTAGCAACTGAATACGCGTTCGGTCTCCGACAATCAAGAGCCCCCCATCGTGAAGGTAAGACAAGATATTTTGTTCAGTCATGGCACCAATTGAAAACTTACTAAATTCTCTCTCTAAACCTTCTTGCCCAGCCAGAACCTCAGAAGAAGTCACTTCTGCAATTTCAGCAAAAGTTAATCTTTCAATCGCAACTTTCTGTGATTTGACGCGGATTGTTCCACTTCTAGGACGGGTCTCCACAATTCCACGGTTTTCAGCTTCTTTAATGGCCCGATAAGCCGTTCCATCACTGACTCCTAGATGGTTGGAAATGCTTCGAACACTGACTCTTTTACCAACAGGTAATTCTTCCAAATAACTTAGAATTTCTTGGTGTTTACTCATTAATTTCTCCCTTTACAAAGCGAAACTCAAGATAATCTCGCATTTTCCTTGTATAGCGATCACTTCCTTTAAACTGACGGAACAAACGAAATCCAGACTTAAATGCAACTCTTTGACTAGCTTCGTTTTCAAGGTGGGTAATAATGGATAATTGTTTTAAACCAAGTTCCTCAAAAGAAAGCTGACAAAGTTTTTTAACAACTTCTGTCATGAAACCTTTAGACCATGAATCTCTTCTTAAAAAATAACCAAGTTCTGCTTCTTTTTTTATTTCATCTAGCTTTTCAAACTTAATTGAACCAATCATTTTTTCAGTTTTCTTGTCACAAATAGCCCATACACCTAAAGGAGACTTCATAAAATAATTGGCCAGTGCATATTGACTCTCTTCCAAACTAGCTTGACTTGGAAAAATGAATTGTAAATTTTCTGGATTTGAAGCTATCTCATGGAAGTCTTGACTATCACTAAAAAAGAAAGGACGCAAATACAAGCGATCCGTTTCAAAAAAAGAAAACATTGCTAATTTGGTCCAAATATTCATAAACACCCCTACGGTTTATTCTTCAACAAGTGTAATATCTGCTCCTAGATTACGTAATTTTTCAATAATATCTGAATAACCACGTAAGATGAACTCAATATTTGTAATTTCAGTTTTGCCTTCAGCCATTAAACCAGCAATGACAAGTGCGGCCCCAGCTCTAAGGTCAGTAGCTTTTACATTTGCACCTCGCAAACCACGTCCACCAGTATATAAAATATGGTCGTTTGTAGTCGTAATATCTGCGTCCATCTTTGCTAGTTCAAAAACATGGTTTACTCGTTTTTCATAAATGGTATCAATAATGGTACCACGCCCCTCTGCTGTTAACAAGAGTGGAGTAATTGGTTGTTGCAAGTCAGTAGCAAAACCAGGATAAGGTGCTGTCTTAATATTGATTGCTTTCAAATTAGACTGTTCTTCGACAAAAATACTGTCTTCAGATACAGTCATTCTCACACCCATCTCTTCCAACTTAGCGATGAATCCTTCTAAGTGTTCGTATAATACATTGTTGATACGAATTCCCTTACCGACTGCAGCAGCTAAGGAAATATATGTTCCTGCTTCAATACGGTCTGGAATCACCTGATGGCGAGTTCCGTGTAATCTTTCAACACCATCAATAGTGATAATATTAGTTCCTGCCCCACGGATATGGGCACCCATATTATTCAAGAGAGTGGCAACATCAATAATCTCAGGCTCACGGGCTGCATTTTCAATAATAGTACGCCCATTTGCTTTAACCGCAGCAATCATCGTATTAATCGTCGCACCGACACTAACCGTATCCATGTAAATACTTGCACCATGAAGTCCCACATCTTTAGCAGATAACTTCATGTTATCTCCCTCGTAGCTAACAGTAGCTCCCATTGCTTCAAAAGCCTTTAGGTGTAAGTCTATAGGACGTGGTCCCAAATCACATCCACCAGGCAAACCAACTGTAGCTTCCCCAAAGCGACCTAAAAGACTTCCATAAAAATAATAAGATGCACGAAGACTGTTGATTTTCCCATAAGGCATTGGAATATTTTGAACACCTCGTGGATCAATCTCTAACACATCGTCATAACGCTTAACGGTAGCACCCATTAACTCCATGATTTCGACAAGACTAGCAACATCGGAAATATCTGGAACACAATCCAAAGTCACCACATCATCAGCCAAAATAATAGCTGGAATTAAGGCCACAACGCTATTTTTAGCACCGCTAATAGTGATTTCACCTTGCAAGGGTAATCCACCATTGATAACAATTTTTCTCATTCTAAATTTTTTATGCTCTTTCAAAATTTCTAAAAAGGTCCTACATTAAAGTATATCATAAATTCACCCTTTTTTCCATCATTTTCAATTATATTAGCTGAATCGTATTTATTGGTAAATGAGATGTCTTGAAATGTTTTACGCCTTTTTGCCCCATGGACAAAAAAAGCCCATCATAGAGGCTAGAAATGAACTGCACCCCAAAAGTTAGACAGAAAAAACTAACTTTTGGGGTGTTTTTATTATGAAATTAACTTATGATGATAAAGTTCAAATCTATGAACTTAGAAAACAAGGATATAGCTTAGAGAAGCTTTCAAATAAATTTGGGATAAACAATTCTAATATTAGGTACATGATTAAATTGATTGAACGTTACGGAATAGAGTTTGTCAAAAAAGGAAAAAATCGCTACTATTCTCCTAATTTAAAACAAGAAATGATTCATAAAGTCTTACATGAAGGCTGGACTAAAGATAGAGTTTCTCTTGAATACGGCCTCCCAAGTCGTACGATACTTCTTAATTGGCTAGCACAATACAGGAAAAACGGGTATACTATTGTTGAGAAAACAAGAGGGAGAGTACCTAAAATGGGACGTAAGCCAAAAAAGAGACCTGAAGAGAGGACAGAATTAG